>NZ_JBEOZU010000033.1:0-57507 GCF_040298185.1 Streptomyces sp. NPDC001634
GCGGCGGGTGCGGTGACCTTCAACGTGCTGACGACGGTGTTCACGGGCGGTGAGGGGGCTGCGGCGGCGGGTGCGGGCAAGGCCGGCGCGATCGCGAAGGCCCTGTCCGTGGCGGGCAAGGCGGGCCGGATCATCGACCCGATGACGTATGTCAGCAAGGGTGTGGGCGCGGGCCTGTCGAAGATCGGCGATGTCACCAAGGCGCTGAAGGGCGTCGGCCACGTCGACATCCCCACGCTCCCCGACGGTTCCGTACACCTGCCGAACGACCACCTGCTGGACCCGCACGGCAACATCCTCGGGCCCGACGGCACCGTGCCCACGGTGCCGACGCCGCACGAGGTGGCCCCGGGGCTTCCGGCCCACTGGACGATCCCGAACCAGCCGCCGGTGTCCCCGGGGATTCCCCACGCGGCGGCGGACGGCGTGCACGGCGGCGTCCCGCACACGACGGACGGTGTGTACGGCGGCATGCCGCACACCGGGAACGGCGTGTACGGCGGCATGCCGCACACCGGGAACGGCGTGTATGGCGGGATCCCGCACGGCCACACGCCGACCACTGGCCTCCCGCACGATATGCCTGCGGCCGCGCACGATGTGCCGACCGTGCCGCACGATGTGCCCACTGCCCCGCACGATGTCCCGGCGGGCACGCCGCACACCGGTGGTCACGACGTCCCCGGCGGCCACACCCCGGAGACCGCTCCGCACGGCACGGGCCACGACGCCACTCCGGGCAGCCACACGGACGGTGCCTCCCACGGTGCTGGGCACGACCACCATGGCGCGGGTCACGACGGCGCGGGTCACACGGACGACGCCGCGCACGCCGGTGACGACACGGGCCTCGGGCACGACGCCGTGGACACCGCCGCGCACCCCGGCACCGACGCTCCGGTCGCCCCGGGCCACCCGGGCACGGACGTGCCGGTGCATGGCGGGGCCGGGGAGGCGTTCGAGTACAAGCCTTCCATGTCGACGGCAGAGTTCGAAGGTCTGAGCGATGCCGAGAAGCACGCGGTGGCCACGGCTGAACTGGCGCACGGCACGAACCCCGCGCCCAGCATTAGTAACAAGGCAGGGATGGACTACGGCAACGCGAACTGGAATGAGTTCATGGACGGCCTCAGTCCCGAGGAGAAGCGAGGGCTGGTTACGTACACCGGTTCCGCTTACACCCCGATCAACAACCACCTCCGCTACGGCACTCATGCGTCTGAGTCGACGTTGCGCACCATCAAGGAGATGGACCAAGTCATGGGCGCCCGTCCCGTGCCCGAGGACATCATGGTCGTGCGCGGCACCGGAATCGACCACCTCAATCTGAAGTCGCCGCTTGACATGCGGGGCGGTGTTTACGACGACCCGGCGTACACCTCCACGGCACTGGGTAAGACGCCGCCGCCCCCCTTCGATGCCAAACCGGTGCGGATGCATCTGCGGGTGCCGAAGGGGACGCCTGCCCTCTGGCTGGAGTCCCTCACCCAGGTCAAGGGAGAACGGGAACTGCTCCTCGCCCGCGGGACCGAGTACAAGGTGACGCGCGTCTTCATGGACGAATCGGACGGCAAGTGGCACGTCTACGGGGAGGTCCTGCCGAGGCCGTAGCCTGCGTTGCGGATCAGCCCAAGGTAAAGGAATGTGGACGTCATGAACAGTGAACGACCGATCAACCCGCGCTTTGACGACGACATGATGTTCCGCCTCGTGTCGCCGGGTCCGCCGCGATACCAAACCCGGACCGACAAGCCGGTGCGGTACTTCACGGTGGTTGACAAGCAAGGTGGCGCGGTCCTCGGCTACGTGTGGGCCAACGACGAGGACGACGCTGCCGCGTGGGAACCGCGGCAGGCCGCCGGACCCCGCGGGATGTCCGAGGGCGGCATCTGGCACGCCAGGCTGGAGGATGCCAAGGAGCGGGGCATCCTGCCGTCCCAGGCCCTCGCGGAGCTGCTGGCCAACCCGGAGGGCAACAAAGGCCGGGCCCTGCCGGACTCCCTTACTGACGCCCCGAGCGCCGCCGCGGTCGAGGCCTTGGCCAAGGGTGAGTAGTGAACGGCCGGTCAACTCCCGCTTCGAGGAGGACCTGCCGTTCACAGAGGCGCCGGGCGGCCCGCCGCGCTACCAAGACTGGACCGAGAAGCCGGTGCAGTACTTCACCGTGGTCGACAAGGAGCGCTTGGTCCTCGGGCATGTCTGGGCCGGAGACGAGGACGACGCCGCTACGTATGAACCGCGGAAGGCCGGCGGCCCAGAGGCGGTGAACGAGGGTGCCTCCTGGATCAGGCGGCTGCGCAACGCCAAGGCACGGGGCATCCGACCATCCCAGGCCCTCGCCGAGCTGTACGCCGACCCGGAGCCCGGTGGCAGGGGTCGCCCCCTCCCCGGCTCCCTCGCCGAGGCCCCCAGCCCTGCCGTCGTGGAGGCCCTGGCCGGTCCGTACGGGCCCGTCCGTATGGTCCACCCCGTGCAGTACGTCACCGTCACCGCGCCCGACGGCGAGGTCGTCGGATACGTGTGGGGCGATGCCGAGACCGCGGAGTGGATCCTCCGCCCGGCCGGCAGCATCAGTGCCTACGATGCAGGATCGGAGTGGTACCGCAAGGTCACCGACCTCCGCGAGCGCGGCCTCGCCCCCCTCGCCGTCCTCACCGAACTCGCCCGCGAACCCGGCGTCGGGCCCGTCACCGGTGCCCCCAGCACGGCCGCCGTCGAGGAACTCGCCCGTACGGTCACTCCGGCCGACGACTGGCGGCTCCTCGCGCAGCTCCGCCGGGACGATCACGCCGCCTGGCAGGAGCTGGCCGATGCCTTCGACGCGCTCACGGACGAGGACCGGAACGTCCAGTGGGGCGGCGGCGAAATGAAGGCGAACGGCGTGATCCAGGTGGCGTACCCCATCCACAGCAAGCCGCTGTGGCGGACCGTCACCGCCCTTTACCATGTCGGCGCCGTCACCGGCGAGCACCGTTGGGTCGACAATCCCATGCCCGAAGTCCCGCCCGGCGGTCTGCTGCACCCCGCCGACGCCGTGCGCGCGGCGACCGCCGTCGTGCGCGGGGAACGGCTGTGTGAGGGGACCCTCTCCCATGCCCTGAAGATCGGGCTCTTCGACGCCGTTGGGGAGTCTCTCCGTGCCTGGTATGCGGCCTGCGGAACCGAGTTGGCGCCGGACCTTCCCCCGCGGTAGAGATAACCGCTCCACCGCGCTCGACTCATCAGGAACACCGTCTTCAGGAGCCCTCACCATGACCACCCCGCCGGGCAACCCCTACGCCCAGCAGGCCAACCCGTACGCATCCCAGGGCGGTTACCCGCACTCGTACTCGCACCCGACCGCGTACGCGGCGCCGGGGCCCGGGTACCCCCAGGGCCACGGCCCCCACCTCACCTGCCGTTTCTGCGGCACCGCCCCCGCCGTCGACGTCACCTTCCGTGCCCACCGCGGGCTCCTGGTTCTCATGACCTTCCGGAAGCTGGAAGGGCCCATGTGCCACGGCTGCGGAATGCAGGCCTACAAGCGGCTGACCACCGAGACGCTGTGGCAGGGCTGGTGGAGCCCCGCCTCCCTCGTCGTGTTCACCCCGTTCACCCTGATCTGGAACGTCATCGCCAGTGCCAAGGTGAAGAAGCTTCAGGCGGCCCCGGTAGCCCGTCAGTCCGGTCAGTACTGACCCACCGCCCGTCCCACGCGTGGCCGACCGCACCCGGGGTGTACTCCCCGCTCGTCCATGCCTTATGTTGCAGAGGCAAAGTTAGGGGGAGCCTGTCATGCCGCAGGAACGGCAGACACCGCAGACGCCCGCGTCGCTCATGACGCCGGCCGAGGTCGAGGCCGTGGCGTGCGCCGCGCACGCCGCGCAGAAGGACAAGGCGGGGCGGCCGTACACGGAGCATCTGCGGGCGGTCGCCGAGGGCGTACGGGCGCGCGGTGGCGGGGACGAACTCGTCGCCGCGGCCTGGCTGCACGACTCGGTGGAGGACGGGGTCCTCAGCGAGGAGTGGCTGGAGGCGGCCGCGCTGTCGCAGGTGACCAAGGACGTCGTGCGGGCCGTGACCAAACACCCGGGCGAGCCCCCGGAGGCGTACGCTCGGCGCATTCTCGCCACCCCGGGCGCCCGGCTCGTCAAGGCGGCCGACCTCGCGCACAACGCGAATCCGCGCAGGCTGGCCGTGCTCGACACCCCGACCGCCGAGCGGCTCACCCGCAAGTACGCCGCCATGCGGCAGTACCTCGGCCTCACCACCGAGGACTGACGGTCCCCGAGCACGGAAAACGGACGGAACGGCACAGGACAACTGATGGCACGGGACTACGACAGCCAGCTGCTGGAGTCGGTGGCGGTGCGCCGCCGGCGCATGCGCGACGCGCTGCTGTTCGGCGCCCAGCGCGGCCGGCGCACGGTGGACGAACGGCTCGGGAAGGTGTTCGCAGGCATAGCGATCGCCGCCGTGCTGTGCGCCGGATGCGTCGGCTGGTCCTTCCTGCAGGCCACCCTCGCGAAGCAGAAGGCCGAGCAGAAGAAGCAGCAACAGCAACAGGAGCAGCTGTACAACCCGTCGGGGTCGAGCACGTCCCCCACGCCCTCCGGCAGCGGTACGCCATGAGCGCCCGGTATGCCTGCACGGAACCCCCGTATGGAAGCCCCGATTCGGACAACATCGCGATGATAGGTTCCCGTAAGTGGTGAGCACAGCAACGACTTCCCGAGCCCAGCTCAGCCGGGTCACCCTGGTCGGCGAGCGACGGCGAGCCGACATCGTCCTGCCGTCGGACACCCCGATCGGTCAACTGCTGCCCGACATCCTGCAGTTGCTTGACGACCGGGCCGCCTCCCGGCCGATGACGCGGCAACTCATCACCTCCGACGGGTCGGTGCTGCCGCACGACGCCACCCTGTCCTCGGCCGAGGTCGCCGACGGCGCCGTACTGCAGCTCGTACGCGCGCACGCCGCGCCGCCCGCGCCCGTCGTGCACGACGTCACGGACCAGGTCGCCGATGACCTCGATCTGCGCGCCTGGCGCTGGCGGCCCGCTGCCCGCCGGGTCAGCGCCGGCGTGGCCACCTTCGTCTTCGCGGTGACCGCGGCCGTCCTCGCCCGACGCGAGTTCGCCCTGGAGTCGCTCACGACCGGGCTCGTGGCCGCCACCCTGGTCTTCCTCGTCGCGGGAGCGGTCGTCGCCAAGGTCGGGGACGGCAACCGCGGCCTCGCCACGGCCCTGCTGCTCGCCTCCGGCGGGCTCGGGCTGCTCGCCGCGTGGACCGCCGCCGACGCCTACGACTGGCCCGGCACGGCCCGGCTGGCCGGTGTCGTGGCCGCGCTGGTGCTCACCCTCCTGCTGCTCGCGTACTTCTCACCGCTCGGTCGCGGCGGGCTCATCGGCGCGGGCGCGACCGCCGTCATCGCCGTCGTCTGGGAGGCGGCGGCCGCCGTACAGGACCAGCCCGCCCGGCTCGGCGCCGTGATGGGCGTGTTCTCCGTCGTGCTGCTCGGGTTGCTGCCACGGTTCGCGCTCATGGCCTCCGGGCTCACCGGGCTCGACGACAAGCGCTCCGGCGGCGTCTCGGTCAGCCGCCACCAGGTCGGCAACGCGCTCGCCGCCACCCACCGAGGGCTCGCCCTCGCGACCATCGTCACCGCCGCCTCGGCCGCCGCCGGCGGCTGGCTGCTGACCACCGCTCCCAGGCCGACCCCGTGGACCGTGACCCTCGCGTCGCTGATCGCCGTCGTGCTGCTGTCCCGGGCCCGGGCCTTTCCGCTGGTCGCCGAGGTGGTCGCGCTGTTCGCCGCGGCCGCGCTGCTCGTCGTACGGCTGGTGGTGCTGTGGATGGACCACGCCGTCGGCGCGGGGCCGCTCGTCGTCCTGTGCGCGGCCGCGCTGCTGCCGCTGCTCGCCCTCGCCGTCCAGCCGCCGGAGCATGTGCAGATCCGGCTGCGGCGCATCGGCGACCTGATCGAGTCGATCGGCGTGATCGGGCTGTTCCCGCTCGCCGTCGGTGTCTTCGGTATCTACGGGCAGCTGCTCAACAAGTTCTGACACACCGTGCGGCCGCTCCGGGCGGGGCGGGCAGGAGAGAAGGGCGACATGCCGAACGGCGACAACTGGCAGAGCGAAGTGATGCGTGACCTGAGGGGCAACTCCGGCCCGTCGGGGCCGCAGCCGCAGCCCGAGGGCACCCACGCCGCCGGTGCCGCGTACCCGCAGAGCGCACCCGCACAGGGCCAGGCGTACGGCCACCCCGGGCAGCCGGCGCCCCAGCAGCCGTACGCCGGTCACCCGGGCGCCCCCGTGCAGCCCCAACAGGCCCAGCAGCCCCAGCAGTTCCCCGCCCAGCGGCCCGTCGCCCCCGCCCCCGGCCCCAGGCCGGTGCCCCGCACCCCCGACTCCCGCCCGGTCATGGACAAACAGCTCGCCGGCGCCGGTCTCAAGCCCCGCCACGGCGAACCCTTCAGCACCCGCGCCCTGCGCGCCGTCCGCCGTACCGTCTCCTCCTCCGCCGCCCGTGAGGTCGCCGGCGCCACCGCCACCGCCGAGGTGCTCCAACAGGCCGTGACCACCGGCCGCCAGATCGCCGTCACCTCCATCAGGGGCGGCTCCGGGAAGACGACCGTCGCCGCGCTGCTCGGCACCACGTACGCGCACTACCGGCACGACCCGACCCTCATCATCGAGGCCGACCCGGCGCTCGGCTCGCTGCCGCTCCGGCTCGGCGCCGAGACCCTCCGCTGGACCACGGGCGACGTCGCGGGCATCGTCGAGCCGCAGATGTCGCTCCTCGACGTCACCGGGTATCTCGTCCAACTCCCGGACAACGCATGGCTGTTGCCGGGAAGTCAGGGGCAGATCGGTGCGATGCTCGACACCAAGGGGTACGAGAGGGTCATGGTGTCCCTGCGCCGCTACTTCGGCGTGACCGTCGTGGACTGCGAGACGCTGCCCGCCGAGGTCGCCCGTGTCGCGCTGTCCGCCTCCCAGGCCCGGGTGCTGACGGCGCCCGCCACCCTGGAGGGCATCGCAAGCACGTACGCCGTCCTTGAGTGGATGCGCGGCCTGCCCCGGCACGTCATCGAGGGGACCGTCGTCACGCTCACCGAGACGGTCCCGCACACCGGGCTCGACATCGACAAGGCCGCCGAGAAGCTGAAGGCGACCGGGGCCCGGGTCCACGTACTGCCCTACGACCGGCATCTCGCCGCCGGCGGCACGATCCACACCGAACTCCTCGCGCACGCCACCCGGAACGCCGCCACGCACCTGGCCGCCGAGGTCTTCCAGCTCTCCCAGAAGCGCCGCTGAACCGGGGGGAGGAACACGGCATATGAGCACAAGACTGATCCATCGCCCGGCCCGCACCACGCGGCCCCCGGCGGCCCCTGAGCCGCGCACCATAGAGGCGCCGCCCAACCTGCCCGAAGGCAAGGCGGGTTCGATCGCCACCTCGCTGCTGCCCGTGGCGGGTGTGATGTCGTCCGTCGTGATGATGACCGTGGTACGCAACAGCCAGTTCGCGGGGCTCGGCGCGATCATCCTGGTGGTCACCATCGCCGGATCCATGGCGCTGGTCTTCTCCCAGCGCGGCAAGGCCCAGCGCACCCGCCGCACCCAACGCGAGGCCTATCTCGCGTACTTGGAGGACCTGCGCGAGGAGCTGTCCAAGGAGGAGCGGGAGCGGCGCGAGACCGCCCAGGTGCTCAATCCGCCGCCGGACGCCCTCTACGACATAGTCCGTGACCCTGCGCGGCTGTGGGAGCGGCGCCGGATGGACGGCGACTTCCTGCGTGTGCGCGTCGGCACCGGTGAGATGCCCGTACGGGATCTGAAGGTCGCCCAGCAGGGGTCCTCCGTGCTGACGCCCCCCGACCAGTTCATGCTGAACGAGGCCTCCGCGCTGATGGCCCGGTTCAGCACCGGCACCGAACTCCCGCTCACCGTCCCGCTGGACCGGGTCGGCAACGTCAGCGTCATCGGCCCGCGCGAGGACACCCTGCGGGTGGCCCGCGCCCTGATGGTCGAGGCCGCCGCCACACACGCCCCCGACGACGTCGCCATGGCGCTCGCCGTGCCCGGCGACCGGCTCGGGGAGTGGGAGTGGGCCAAGTGGCTGCCGCATCTGCTCGACGCCGAGCAGTTCGACGGCCCGGTCGCCGCCCGCCGTATCGCCCCCTCGCTGCCCCAGCTCGCCCGGCAGATCGGAGCCGAGCTGCGCCGCCGCGCCTCCTACGCGGCCGAGGTGCGCCGTGGTCTGTCCGGCAAGGACGCGCTCGCCATGACCTCCCGGCTGCTCGTGGTCACCGACGGGCACGGCGACGACGCCGTCGACCTGCCGCGCCCCGACGACGCGGTGGGCCTGCGCGACATGGGCGTCACCGTGCTGCATCTGCTCGACCAGCGGGTGCAGGAGCCCGGCAGCGTCGGCGTCCGCATCACCGTCGACGGCGACCGGATCGTCATCGAGGACCTGCGCGAGGCGGAACCCATCAGCGCGCACGGCACGGTCGACGAGGTCGGCATCCCGTTCGCCGAGGGCCTGGCCCGGATGCTCGCCCCGCTGCGGCTGTCCGCCGAGTCGACGGCCGACGCACCGCTGACCGGCCCGGTCGACTTCGCGGAGCTGCTCGGCATCGACGACGTGGCCCACCTGGACCTGGACCGCCTGTGGGCGCCACGCGGAGAACGCGCCTTCCTGCGCGTCCCCATCGGCCTCAGCGACAGCCGCGAGCCGGTTCTGCTCGACCTGAAGGAGTCCTCCGAGCTGGGCATGGGCCCGCACGGTCTGTGTGTCGGAGCCACCGGCTCCGGCAAGTCGGAGCTGCTGCGCACCCTCGTACTCGCCCTGGTCGCCACCCACCCGCCGGAGGACCTCGCCCTCGTCCTCGTCGACTACAAGGGCGGCGCCACCTTCGCGCCCTTCGCGGACCTCCCGCACGTGGCCGGCGTGATCACCAACCTGGAGAACCAGGCGGGCCTCGTCGAGCGCGTCCACGCGTCGCTCGCGGGCGAGGTCAAACGCCGCCAGCAGGTCCTCAAGGATGCGGGCAACGTCGCCGACATCGGCCACTACGCCGCCCTGCGCGCCGAGAAGCGCCCCGATCTGGATCCGCTGCCGCACCTGTTCGTCGTCATCGACGAGTTCGGCGAACTCCTCACCGCCAAGCCGGACTTCATCGACCTGTTCCTGTCCATCGGCCGCATCGGCCGCTCCATCGGCGTACACCTGCTGCTGTCCAGCCAGCGGATCGAGGGCGGCAAGCTCAAGGGCCTGGACACCTATCTGTCCTACCGGCTCGGCCTGCGCACCTTCTCGGCCGACGAGTCCCGTACGGTCCTGGACACCACGGACGCCTTCCATCTGCCGCCGCTGCCCGGCTTCGGCTACCTCAAGGTCGACACCAGCCACTACGAGCGGTTCAAGGCGAGCTACGTCTCCGGCGGCTACCGTGGCCCCGTCCAGCAGCGCGAGGAGCAGGACACCGGGCCCCTCGCCCTGGAGTACGACGCGTACAACACCCTTGGCCAGGAGGAGGCGTCGGGCCCGGAGGAGCCGCAGATGCGGCGCCGCGAGACCGGCCCCACCGAGATGGGCGTCATGGTCCAGCAGATCGAGAACGCCGACACCAGGCCCGTACGCCAGATCTGGCTGCCCCCGCTGCCCGACGCCATCGCCCTCGACAAGGTCGCCGGGCCCGTCGACGTCGGAGCCCGCGGCATGCAGCTCGCCAGGCGGCGCGGACCGCTCCAGGTACCGATGGGCATCCTCGACGACCCGACCAAGCAGTGGCAGGGCCGGTGGTACCTGGACCTGACGGTCGCGGGCGGCCACGCGGCGGTCGTCGGCGGACCGCAGTCCGGCAAGACGACCCTCCTGCGCACCCTCGCCCTCTCCCTGGCGCTCACCCACACCCCCCAGGAGGTCGGCATCTACGGCCTCGACCTGGTCGGCGGCGGCCTCCAGGCCCTCTCCGGGCTCCCGCACGTCGGCGGGGTCGCGGGCCGTGCCGACCGCGAGCGCGCCGCACGCACCATCGACTCCGTGCGCGGCATGCTCGACCAGCGCGAGGAACTCTTCCGCATCCACAACATCGACTCGCTGGAACAGCTGCGCGACCTGCGCACCGCCGGACGCCTCCCGGAGCTGGCCTCCACCGAGATCGTGCTGCTCATCGACGGCTTCGGCGCGCTGCGTGACGACTTCGAGGAGCTGGACGACGCGGTCGTCGACATCCTCAAGCGGGGCGGCGGCTACGGCATCCACGTCGTCGCGGGCATGCTCCGCTGGAACGACGTGCGCATCGCCACCCAGTCCCAGTTCGGCACGCGCGTCGAGCTGCGCCTGAACGACGCGAGCGAGTCCAGCGTCGACCGCAAGCTCGCCGAGACCCTCGCGCCGGAGGAGAGGGGCCGCGTCCTCACCGACGGCAAGCTCTTCGCCCAGGTCGCGCTGCCGCGCACGGACGGCCTCGCCGACACCGCGGACCTCGGCGCCGTCCTGGAGCGCACGGCCCGTACGATCCGCGCCACCTGGACCGGCGAGGTCGCCCAGCCGGTCCGGGTGCTGCCGCACGTTCTGGAGCCCCAGCTGCTCCCGGGCCCGTCGGCCGAACCGCGGCGGGTGGCCATCGGCCTGGACCAGAACCGGCTGGCACCCGTCCTTCTCGACCTGTTCGAACGCGACCAGCATCTGCTGATCATGGGCGACAGCGAGTGCGGCAAGACGAACCTGCTGAAGGCCATCGCGCACGGCCTCATCGAGCGCTACAGCGAGGACGAGCTGGTCTTCGGCATCATGGACCCGCGGCGCGGCCTGCGCGGCGCGATCCCGGAGGAGTACCGCGGCGGCTACGCCTACAACGCCAAGCTGGCCGGGGCCCTGTCGGCCGGTATCGCAGGCGAGCTGGAGAAGCGGCTGCCCGACGAGAGTGCGGACAGCGAGGATCTGGAGCCCGGCAGCTGGGGCTCGGGCCCGCGGATCGTGATCCTCGTCGACGACTACGACGTCCTGACCACGGCCGGCCAGCAGCCCCTCGCCCCCTTCCTCCCGTACATTCCCTCGGCCGTCGACATCGGCCTTCACTTCGTCGTCACCCGCCGTGTCGCGGGCGCCTCCCGCGGTCTCTACGAGCCGTTGCTGCAGGGCCTGCGCGAGTCCGGCGCCTCGGCCCTGGTGATGGCGGGCGACCGCAGCGAGGGCCAGCTGTTCCCCGGCGTGTACGCCACCCACCAGCCGTCGGGCCGCGGGGTGCTGGTCCGCCGGGGCGAGCCGAACCGGCTGATCCAGACCGTGTACGCGGGGGACCGGTGAACCGGACGCTCCCTGTGGGGCGTCCAGGACAGCAGAGGCGTACGACAGCCGAGCAACACAGACGTAGGACAGCCGAGCAACACAGACGTAGGACAGCCGAGCAACACAGACGTACGACACCCGAATCGAGCAGCAGTATGAAGGACCGGCCGACCTCATGACCAAGGACGTCATCGCCCTCACCAAGAAGATGCCCGACCCGCTGAGCGTGATCGCGGGTCTGCTCTCCGGCGGCCCGGACAAGCTGGTGGGTACGGAGGGCGACGGCGCGGTCGTGCAGCTCTGCGACGAACAGGGGCGTCCGCTCGTCTCCGTCGAGGCGCCGCTGCTCGTGCAGGTCAGAGGCGAGGCCGCGCGGCTGCTCGGCGCGAGCGAGCCCGAGGTCCCGTACTGGTGGACCGAGGCCCGTGCCACCACCGGCGTCAAGGAGGCCGAGCAGCTGGCGGGCACCTTCGCGGCCCGTCTGGCCACGCTGGTCGGCGGCACCGCTTGGCCGCCACAGGCCGCGACTTCCCTCGCCGTCGTGAACACCGACGCGGTGAGCGCGACGCCGACACCCGCCGCCGCGCAGCCCGCCGTGGACGTGCTCACCGACAAGGTCGCCGTCGTCATCCAGGACCGTCCGGTCGTCGCGATGACGGCGTGGCTCTCGGACGCCCTGCGCGCGGCGGCGAACGCCGAACTGGGCCTTCAGATCGTGACCCCCGCGGGCACCCGCCTGTCACCCGCCGTCCGCTACAGCCTCCCGGGCTGGCCCTCGCGCTGGGTCGTGCAGGACGAGAAGGACGGCTACTACGACGGATTGTCCGGGGCCGTGCTGGAGTGGAAGGGCGGCCTGTTCGTGACGGTCGAGTCCCCGGACGCGACCCCGCAGGACCCGCGCACCCCGGTGGCGGACTCCTTCAGGAAGGACATCGAGGACAGGGGAGAACGCCAGCTCGCGATCTCCTTCCGGGCGATCCATCCGGCGGACGAGCGTCTTGTGCTCGGCGGCGCGCTGGAATCCGTATGGCGAGAGATCACCGGCGAGCCGCCGGCCGGCTGGGGCACCGAGGAGCCCGCCAACCTCCCTTGGTCCCTGCGGCAGTTGACGGACGTGGCGCACGAGCGGTCGCCCGCGCCGACCTGGCTGGTGGTGGTCGGCACCCCGGAACGCCCCGGGCTTGCGACCGTGCGTATCAGCCGTACGGAGGGCGGGGTCGAGGAGGACGTCACGCTGGCGTTCGGCTACGGGCCGGGGGAGGAGGTGCCGACGGACGCGGTGCGCACGGCCGCGGAGGTGCTGGCCACCCGGCACGACCTCCAGTCGATGCTGGTCCAGATCCGCAAGGCCCGCCGCGACCTGTCCGTACCGCCGCGCTTCGAGGGCCCCGGCGTCCCGTTCGCCTTCGTCCTGGGCGCGGAGGAGGTACGGGCGATGCCGGGCGACCGGGCCCGCCGCACACCACTGTCGGAGGCCCCGGTCCCCCTGGGCCCGAGGACGCGGCAGGCGTTGTACTACCCGCTGCCGGGGGATCCGGGGGATCTGTCCGGGTGGGCGGAGTTCGAGAAGCTGATGAGGCACCTCAAGGGTGCTTCGTAACGAGAGGGAACTGGAGCGCCCCGCCAGGGGTGCGAGGCTGTGACATTGTGCGGCTCCGCCGCGTGGGCGCGCCCGGCCACAGGTCGGGGCGCATGTCGAAACTGCGGGAGAAGTAGCCGGAGATGAGGATGAACGCCGGCATGTGGAAGGCGTAGACGAACATGTACGCCGCCTGGAGGGCGCGGCTGTCGCCCTTCAGCGGCTCCCGGGGGCGGCCCATGGCCACGAGCACGATCGCCAGGTACTTGGCGTTGTCGAACGCTGTCTGTGGGTATTCGTAAAACCCTCGATATGAATCCCGGTTATCGCCTGCGTGTGCCCCGGATTGACGGAAATCGGCATTGCCAGGTGGTGTTCCTGCGCACATCGGCAACGATCGACAACCATCGACAACGATGCCGATTTTCCTACCGCATACGGGTGTTGTGTCCGTATTCATCCGGACTAAGGGTGCATAATGCCTGCGGGTGACTCTGGCGAAATGTCCGGCGGGCGAGGGTACTGGAATTACCCGCGAGCGCAATGTATGGACATGGAAACGATCTGTGTCAAATCCCTGTCCGACGACCTCCGAATTGCTCTGCGGGAACGCGGAGTTCACTGTCGCCCGTGCCCGGAGCGGAGCGGTATGTGCGGCTGGGGTGGCCGACGATGCCTCACGGGCCGCATAGGGCGGGCCTGTTGGTGGCACGATGGTTCTGGCGGGGGTGTGCAGGGGATGGCGCCCCGGGCCGGGAGAGCGGACCGACCGAGGGTGTGATCAGTTGTGGCCATTTCGCTGTCAGTGGTGCTGCTGTTGGCGATCATCCTGGTGGTGATGATCCGAGGGGGGTCGATCAAGGCCGGCCCGGCGATCGTGGCGATCCTGTTCGGCTTCTTCCTCGCCTCGACCGGAATGGCTCCGTCCATCAACCGGTTCCTCAACTCGATAGCGGAGACGATCAACTCGATCCGCTTCTGAAGGGGCGTTCCGGTCGGCGGCCCGCCGTGGGTCTGTACGTCCTGTACGGCGCAGTACGAAACGCGAAGGCCGGGCGAGGGAACTGGTCCCTCGCCGGGCCGGGCGCGCATGGTCGCGTGTGCGTCGCTACGACGCCGGAGTGGGCTTGCTGCGCCGGGCGAGCCGACGCCAGACCACCCAGAGGTTGATCACGAGGTTCGCCGCTCCCGCAATGGGCCACCCCACGGATCCGCCGGCTCGGTAGGTTTCGACCCCGATTGTCAGCAGCATGACGCCGACCGCCGGGCCTGCCAGGTCGAGAAAGAGGTCGACCCGGTCCGCGATCTTCGAGACGTTGGACACGGCGTGATCCTGGCAGGGAACCGAGTCGCTGCCAAGGGGCAACCGGACCGGTTGATCAGGTCCGGTGCATGACCAAGGCCCAGGTCGGACATTCACGGTCCCACCTGGGCCTCGCCCATATGGAGCGGGCGACGGGAATCGAACCCGCGTAGCTAGTTTGGAAGACTAGGGCTCTACCATTGAGCTACGCCCGCAACAGGACGCGCCGCAGGTCAGTGACCGCGGCACAGGAGGCATCGTAGCGGGTCGCCCGCCCCGTAGGCCAACGCGTTGCCCCATGCGCGCGCCTGTGAACAAACCGGCCGACGCAGCCTGTCCGGGCATGTACCCTACGTGTCGCACCAGACGGGGTGTGGCGCAGCTTGGTAGCGCGTCCGCTTTGGGAGCGGAAGGCCGTGGGTTCAAATCCCGCCACCCCGACCACCGTGCCGGAACGGTGTACCGGACACCGGCATGATCGCCTTTTGGGGCGTGTACCGCCTGCGGTTACTATGCAAGCTGCGCGCCCGTGTGTCTGCATTGTCACGTCTCTCAGGCAGGGGCCCGCGAATCGGCCGAAGGCGCGCCCGTCCCGGGCGGAGCAGCCGGCAGAACCCCAAGAAGTCAGCCACAAGGAGACCGAACCGTGAAGAGCGCCGTGGAGACCCTGAACCCGACCCGGGTTCGGCTCACTGTTGAGGTGCCCTTCGAGGAGCTCAAGGACAGCCTCGACGCGGCGTACAAGAAGATCAACCAGCAGGTCACGGTGAAGGGCTTCCGCAAGGGCAAGATCCCGGCGCGCGTCATCGACCAGCGGTTCGGCCGTGGCGCCGTGCTGGAGGAGGCCGTCAACGACGCGCTCCCGAAGTTCTACACCGAGGCGGTCAACGAGGCCGAGCTGAACCCGCTGGGCCAGCCCGAGGTCGACATCAAGGAGCTGAAGGACAACGAGGTGCTGTCCTTCACCGCCGAGGTCGACGTCCGCCCGACCATCGAGATCCCGGACTACTCCGGCATCGAGGTCGAGGTGGACGCCGTCGAGGTGACCGACGAGGACATCGAGAAGTCGGTCCAGCAGCTGCGCGACCGCTTCGCGTCGACGAGCCCGGTCGAGCGCGCCGCCGAGGACGGCGACGTCGTCACCATCGACCTGGAGGCCAAGGTCGAGGGCGAGGTCCTCGAGGACGGCGTTGCCAACGACGTCTCCTACACCATCGGCTCCGGTGAGCTGCTGGACGGCATCGACGACGCCGTGAAGGGCCTGTCGGCGGGCGAGGAGGGCACCTTCACCTCCGAGCTCAAGGGCGGCTCGGCAGCCGGCAAGGAGGCCGAGGTGACGGTCAAGGTCACCCAGGTCGCCTCCCGTGAACTGCCGGAACTGGACGACGAGTTCGCGCAGCTCGCCTCCGAGTTCGACACGCTGGAGGAGCTGAAGGCGGACAGCCGCAAGCGCCTCGAGAACATGAAGCAGTACGACCAGGCCACGCAGGCCCAGGAGCGTGTCCTGGACAAGCTGCTCGAGCTGGTCGAGGTCCCGATCCCCGAGAAGCTCCTCGAGGACGAGATCAACACCCGTAAGCACAACCTCGAGCACCACCAGCTCGCGCAGATGGGTCTGACCCTCGACAAGTACCTGGAGATCCAGGACAAGACCGCCGAGGAGTTCGAGACCGAGACGCGCGAGGCCGCGATCAAGGGCATCAAGACCCAGTTCGTCCTCGACGAGCTGGTCAACAAGGAGAAGCTGAACGTCAACCAGGAGGAGCTCACCGAGCACCTCATGCGGCGCGCGGCCTCCTCCGGCATGTCCCCCGACCAGTTCGCCCAGGCGGTCGTCGAGGGCGGCCAGGTTCCGATGCTGGTCGGCGAGGTCGCCCGCGGCAAGGCCCTCGCGGTGGTCGTCGAGGCCGCCACGGTCAAGGACACCAACGGCGAGGTCATCGACCTGTCCGACGAGGACGAGGAGGAGCCCGAGGCCGAGGCCGCGGAGGGCTCCGCCGAGGCCGCGGAGGGCTCCGCCGAGGAGAAGCCGGAGGCGTAACCTCCGCACGCTTCGACAGCCGTACGACGGGCCCCAGGACGCACAGCGCGCCCTGGGGCCCGTCGCCGTATGCGTCCGACCGACGACGGCCGGGCGTTTGGTTGCCCGCGGCGCCGGTGGGTCCGGGGCCGGGGGCGGAGCCCGGTGAGGGCCGCTGAGGGGCGGGCGTTTGGTTGCCCGCCGGAGCGGGGCGGTGACGTTGTGCGGCTCGGCCGCGTGGGCGTGTGCAGCCGCCGACGAGTGGCCCCAGTGCGCCTGCCGGGCGACCCGCGGCGCCGGTGGGCCCGGGGCCGGGGGCAGAGCCCCGTGAGGGCCGCCTAGGGGCGGGCGTTTGGTTGCCCGCCGGACTGGGCCCAGCAAGGGGCGCGGGGCCGTGACGTTGTGCGGCTCCGCCGCTTGGACGCATGCAACCGCCGACGAGCCGCACCGACACGCCTGCCGGGCCACTTACGGCGGCAATGGGCCCGCGGCGGAGCCCCGTGACGGCCACCGACGGCCCGGAGTTTCGCTGCCCGCGTGCCCCGTAAGGAGCGCGAAGAAACCGGGTGCGCGGCGGCTGACAAGCCGTACCAACGCGCCTACCGGGCCACCTGCGGCGACAATGGACCCGGGGCCCGGGGCGGAGCCCCGTGAGCCGCCCGGTCCCGGGCACCGCACACACAGCCAAGGCCCATGCGCTGACAGCGAACACCCGCGGAAGCGGGATGGCACCCGCCTGCCTGCGCGTTAGGGTCCATGAATACGAGGGCAGGGGAGTCCCCGAAGCCGCCCCACCAAGGGGCGCACGGGGTCCCAAGCCCCAGCAGAACACGTGAGACGGCCCCGCGCCGTCGTAAGACGAGCAGGTGGATACGTGACGAATCTGATGCCCTCCGCCGCCGGCGAGCCTTCCATCGGTGGTGGCCTCGGTGACCAGGTCTACAGCCGGCTGCTCAACGAGCGGATCATCTTCCTCGGCCAGCCGGTCGACGACGACATCGCCAACCGGATCACCGCGCAGCTGCTGCTCCTTGCCGCCGACCCGGACAAGGACATTTACCTGTACATCAACAGCCCTGGTGGTTCCATCACGGCCGGCATGGCGATCTACGACACCATGCAGTACATCAAGAACGACGTGGTGACCATCGCCATGGGCATGGCGGCCTCCATGGGGCAGTTCCTGCTCAGCGCGGGCACCCCGGGCAAGCGATTCGCCCTGCCCAACGCCGAGATCCTGATCCACCAGCCCTCGGCCGGCCTCGCCGGCTCCGCGTCCGACATCAAGATCCACGCCGAGCGGCTGCTGCACACCAAGAAGCGCATGGCCGAGCTCACCTCCTTCCACACCGGCCAGTCGGTCGAGCAGATCACCCGTGACTCGGACCGCGACCGCTGGTTCGACGCCGAGGAGGCCAAGGAGTACGGCCTGATCGACGAGGTCATCACCACCGCTGCCGGCATGCCGGGCGGCGGAGGCACCGGGGCGGGCTCGTAAGGGCTCACCGGGCCCCGTACGGCCGGTAGACGCCCGAAGGGGCTCCACCGGTCCCGTAACGGCCGGTGAACCCCGTAAGGGCTCACCGGGCCCGCCAAGGCCCCCAGTGCCCCCTCCAGCCCCCAGCCACCGCCCCAGCCCCTTTCCAGGAGACATCGTGAACGACTTCCCCGGCAGCGGCCTCTACGACCGTGTGCGCGCCGAGTACAACGGCCCCACGGCCGAGTCCCGCTACGTCATCCCGCGCTTCGTGGAGCGCACCTCGCAGGGCATCCGCGAGTACGACCCGTACGCGAAGCTCTTCGAGGAGCGCGTGATCTTCCTCGGCGTCCAGATCGACGACGCCTCCGCCAACGACGTCATGGCGCAGCTGCTGTGCCTGGAGTCGATGGACCCCGACCGTGACATCTCGGTCTACATCAACAGCCCCGGTGGTTCCTTCACCGCGCTGACGGCCATCTACGACACGATGCAGTTCGTGAAGCCGGACATCCAGACGGTCTGCATGGGCCAGGCGGCCTCGGCCGCGGCGGTCCTGCTGGCCGCGGGCACCCCTGGCAAGCGCATGGCGCTCCCGAACGCCCGTGTGCTGATCCACCAGCCCTACAGCGAGACGGGCCGCGGTCAGGTCTCCGACCTGGAGATCGCCGCCAACGAAATCCTCCGGATGCGCTCGCAGCTGGAGGAGATGCTGGCCAAGCACTCGAACACGCCGATCGAGAAGATCCGCGAGGACATCGAGCGCGACAAGATCCTCACGGCCGAGGACGCGCTGGCGTACGGCCTGATCGACCAGATCATCTCGACCCGGAAGATGAACAACACCGCGGTCCGCTGACGCGAATCGACACGATTCGTCATCGGATCTGTATCGTCTGCCGCCCCTTGGCCCGGTTTGAAACAGTGCACGTCAAAGTGAACCGTGCCAAGGGGGGCCCGAACGGGGGGCCCGGCAAGGTACCGTCGGACATAAGGCAGCACCAGGAGCCGCTGGATCCAAGGCGTCTCCCAGGCGAAGGGGAAGCACACCGTGGCACGCATCGGTGACGGCGGCGATCTGCTCAAGTGCTCGTTCTGCGGCAAGAGCCAGAAGCAGGTCAAGAAGCTCATCGCAGGCCCCGGTGTGTACATCTGCGACGAGTGCATCGACCTCTGCAACGAGATCATCGAGGAAGAACTCGCGGAAACGAGCGAGGTGCGCTGGGAGGAACTCCCCAAGCCCCGCGAGATCTACGAGTTCCTCGAGGGATACGTGGTCGGTCAGGAAGCGGCCAAGAAGGCCCTTTCCGTCGCGGTGTACAACCACTACAAACGGGTCCAGGCCGGTGAGAACGGCGGGCCCCAAGGCCGCGACGACGCCATCGAGTTGGCGAAGTCCAACATCCTTCTGCTGGGCCCGACGGGCTCCGGCAAGACACTCCTCGCCCAGACCCTGGCCCGCATGCTGAACGTACCCTTCGCCATCGCCGACGCCACGGCGCTGACGGAGGCGGGTTACGTCGGCGAGGACGTCGAGAACATCCTGCTGAAGCTGATCCAGGCCGCGGACTACGACGTCAAGAAGGCCGAGACGGGCATCATCTACATCGACGAGATCGACAAGGTGGCCCGCAAGAGCGAGAACCCCTCGATCACGCGCGACGTGTCGGGCGAGGGCGTCCAGCAGGCACTCCTGAAGATCCTCGAGGGCACGACGGCTTCCGTGCCTCCCCAGGGCGGCCGCAAGCACCCCCACCAGGAGTTCATCCAGATCGACACGACGAACGTGCTGTTCATCGTGGGCGGCGCGTTCGCGGGTCTGGAAAAGATCATCGAATCCCGCGCCGGGGCGAAGGGCATCGGCTTCGGGGCGACGATCCGCTCGAAGCGCGAGCTGGAATCGAAGGACCAGTTCGAGGACGTGATGCCGGAGGACCTGGTGAAGTTCGGGATGATCCCGGAGTTCATCGGCCGCCTCCCGGTCATCACCTCGGTGCACAACCTCGACCGCAAGGCCCTCCTCCAGATCCTCGTCGAACCGCGCAACGCGCTGGTGAAGCAGTACCAGCGCCTCTTCGAACTCGACGGCGTGGAACTGGACTTCGAACGCGAGGCCCTGGAGGCCATCGCCGACCAGGCGATCCTCCGCCAGACGGGCGCCCGGGGCCTGCGCGCCATCATGGAGGAGGTCCTCCAGGCGGTGATGTACGAGGTTCCGTCCCGCAAGGACGTGGCCCGCGTCGTCATCACGGCCGACGTGGTCCTGTCGAACGTGAATCCGACGCTGATCCCGCGTGACGCCCGCGGCCGCGGGCCGGGGGAGCAGAAGACGGCGTAACCGCGCGCCGCACAGAGCACAAAAGTGCCCGGCACTCACGAAGTGCCGGGCACTGTGCTGCGCGGGTCCGGAACTACTTCTTGACCCGGACCTCCTTGCGGACCTTCGTGGTGACGTCGATCGCGGTGTCCTTGGAGACATCCGTGGTGTTGTCACCGGGGGAGACCATGGCGATGGTGCTGTAGTCCGCCCAGGCGCAGAACCAGTCGGTCTTCACCTTCTGGGTCACCTTGTTGGTGCCCTTGGCCGCCTGGCACTTCATCACCGCGCCGTCGAGGTCGGCCGACTCCGGCTGACCGATCAGCTCGGTCTTCTGGCTGGAGCTGCTGCTCGAAGAGCTTTCCTGGGTCTCCTTCTTGAGGGAGGCGAAGAACTTGTCCAGAGCCGCCTTGGGGTCGGAGATCTTTCCGTAGCCGCCGAGGATCGTGACGCTCTTGGCGGTGGCGAGCTGGGCCGCGCCCGGTGCGGTGCTGGGGTCCTTGGGGTTGTAGTGGCTGAAGTCGGCCGTGGAGTAGACGGCGGCGACGGCGGTGCCGTTCTGCACCCCGCTGGCCGCCAGGTCCTTCACGGTCGCGGAGTCGCTCGACGCACCGTCCTTGGTGACCCGGGTATAGGTGTCCATCACCTTGGCCGGCGTCGTCAGCTTGTGCGGACCGTCGTCGGAGAGGCCGGAACCACCGCTGCCGAACACGAAGTACGCGCCCACCGCGACCGCCGCCACGGCCGCCACCGCGCCGATGACGATCCCGGTCTTCTTCTTGCCGCCCTCCGGAGCCGGCGGCTGCGGGCCGCCGTAGGACTGCTGGCCGTAGGGAGGCTGGCCGTACGGCTGCTGCTGTTGGCCGTAAGGCGGCTGCTGCTGCGCGTACGGGTTCGGCTGGGGCGGGGAGCCCTGGGGGGCCTGCTGGGGGTAGCCGTAGCCGGGGGCCGGCGGAGCCTGCTGGGGGTAGCCGTAGCCGGGCTGGGGGGCCTGCGGCGGCTGGCCGTAGGGGCCCGGCTGACCGTACGGTCCGGGCTGCTGGGGCTGCCCGCCGTACGGGCCCGGCTGGTTGTAGCTCATGGTCTGGGTTCCCCTCCAGATGCTTATGTGGTCCTGACATCCTGGCGCAGGCGGAGGGACGGCAGGTCATCGGGGGGCTCACCGTTACGAAAGAATCGCGTTTCGGGACGGGGCGGTGACACCCCTAAACTGAGCCCGTGACCGAGAACGCTCAGCAGCAGCCATCAGCGACCCACACCGAACTGCCGACCCAGTACGCGCCGGCCGAGGTAGAGGGGAAGCTGTACGAGCGCTGGGTAGAACGGGGTTACTTCGAGGCCGACGCCAAGAGCGAGAAGCCCCCGTACACCATCGTCATTCCGCCGCCGAACGTCACCGGCAGCCTCCACCTGGGCCACGCCTTCCAGCACACGCTCATGGACGCCCTCACCCGCCGCAAGCGGATGCAGGGCTACGAGTCGCTGTGGCTGCCCGGCATGGACCACGCCGGCATCGCCACCCAGAACAAGGTCGAGCAGCAGCTCGCCGAGGAGGGCAAGTCCCGCCAGGACCTGGGCCGTGAGGCGTTCGTCGAGCGCGTCTGGCAGTGGAAGGAGGAGTACGGCGGCAAGATCCTCGGCCAGATGCGCCGGCTCGGCGACGGAGTCGACTGGAACCGCGAGCGGTTCACCATGGACGAGGGCCTGTCCAAGGCCGTCCTCACCATCTTCAAGAAGCTGTACGAAGACGAGCTGATCTACCGCGCCGAGCGCATCATCAACTGGTGCCCGCGCTGTCTGACGGCCATTTCGGACATCGAGGTGGAGTACCAGGAGGACGACGGCGAGCTCGTCTCCATCAAGTACGGCGAAGGGGACGACACCGTCGTCGTCGCCACCACCCGTGCCGAGACCATGCTCGGTGACACGGCCGTCGCCGTTCACCCCGAGGACGAGCGGTACAAGCACCTGATCGGCAGGCGCATCAAGCTGCCGCTCACCGACCGCAGCATTCCCGTCGTCGCGGACGCCCACGTCGACCCCGAGTTCGGCACCGGTGCCGTCAAGGTCACCCCGGCCCACGACCCGAACGACTTCGCGATCGGCCAGCGCCACGGCCTGGAGTCGATCACGATCATGGACGAGCGGGCGATCATCACCGCCCACGGCCCCTTCCAGGGCCTGGACCGCTTCGAGGCGCGCAGCGCCGTCGTCGGCGCGCTGCGCTCGCAGGGCCGGATCGTCGCCGAGAAGCGCCCGTACGTCCACTCCGTCGGCCACTGCTCGCGCTGCAAGACCACCATCGAGCCGCGTCTGTCCATGCAGTGGTGGGTCAAGGTCGGCCCGCTCGCCAAGGCCGCCGGCGACGCGGTCCGTGACGGCCGGGTGAAGATCCACCCCGAGGACATGTCGAAGCGTTACTTCGACTGGGTCGACAATATGAACGACTGGTGCATCTCGCGCCAGCTGTGGTGGGGCCACCGCATCCCGATCTGGTACGGCCCGGACGGCGAGATCGTCTGCGTCGGTCCCGACGACGAGCCGCCGGCCGGCGAGGGCTGGCACCAGGACACCGACGTCCTGGACACCTGGTTCTCCTCCGGCCTGTGGCCCTTCTCCACGCTGGGCTGGCCGCAGAAGACCGACGACCTCGCGAAGTTCTACCCGACCGACGTCCTGCTCACCGGCCACGACATCATTTTCTTCTGGGTCGCCCGGATGATGATGTTCGGCCTGTACGCGATGGACGGCGAGGTCCCCTTCAAGACCATCGCCCTCACCGGTCTGGTCCGCGACGAACGCGGCAAGAAGATGTCGAAGTCGTTCGGCAACGTGGTCGACCCGCTCGACTGGATGGACAAGTACGGCTCCGACGCGCTGCGCTTCACGCTCGCACGCGGCGCCAACCCGGGTACCGATGTGCCGATCGGCGAGGACTGGGTCCAGGCGTCCCGGAACTTCGCCAACAAGATCTGGAACGCCACCCGGTTCGCGCTCATGAACGGAGCCACCGTCGAGGGCCCGCTTCCGGACGCGTCGCAGCTGTCCGCGACCGACCGCTGGATCCTCTCCCGGCTGAACGAGACGGTCGCGCAGGTCGACGCGTACTACGAGGACTTCCAGTTCGCCAAGCTGTCCGACGCCCTCTTCCACTTCGCGTGGGACGAGGTCTTCGACTGGTACGTGGAGCTGTCCAAGACGACGTTCCAGGCGGGCGGCGAGGCCGCCGAGGCCGGCAAGCGCGTCCTGGGCGAGGTCCTGGACGTGACCCTGCGGCTGCTCCACCCGGTCGTCCCGTTCGTCACGGAGACGCTGTGGACCACCCTCACGGGTGGGGAGTCCGTCGTCGTCGCGGACTGGCCGAAGGACAGCGGCTTCCGGGACACGGCCGCCGAGCGGGAGATCGAGACCCTTCAGTCGGTCATCACCGAGGTCCGCCGCTTCCGCGCCGACCAGGGCCTGCAGCCCGGCCAGCGCGTCCCGGCCCGGCTGACGCTCGACGGGACGGCGCTCGCCCCGCACGAGGCGGCCATCCGCCAGCTGCTGCGCCTGCAGCCGGAGGGCGAGGGCTTCACCGCGACGGCGACCCTGCCGGTCGCGGGCGCCACGGTCGCGCTGGACCTGTCCGGCACGATCGACGTGGCGGCGGAGCGCAAGCGGCTCGCCAAGGACCTCGCCGCGGCGGAGAAGGAGAAGGCCCAGGCGGGCGCCAAGCTCGGCAACGAGGCGTTCCTGGCGAAGGCCCCGGACCAGGTGGTGGAGAAGATCCGGACGCGGCTGGCCAAGGCGGACGAGGACATCGCGCGGATCCAGGCGCAGCTGGAGCGTCTGCCGCAGGCGTAGGCGAAACCCACCCCCGGGCAACCGAAGGCCCCCGGAACCTCACGGCTCCGGGGGCCTTCAGCCACGTTGTCACCTGTCCTCCGTAGACTGGCCTCGTGAACGACCTGCCCTCGCGTGACCCCAATGAGAGCGATCCCTTCGAAGACATCGTCGCGGCCGAAACCGATCGCGACCCCGATCTCGCGATGATCGAGGCCGGCAGCCGTACCCTGCGGACGCAGGGCGGCGTGCCGCAGGCCGACGTGCCCATCCGGCCTGCCGACCCCGAGGTCGACAAGGCGCTCCGGGCGGTCGAGGCCGAACTGGCCACCCGCTGGGGCGAGACCAAACTGGAACCGTCCGTCAGCCGTATCTCCGCGCTGATGGACGTGCTGGGGGAGCCGCAGCGGTCGTATCCCTCGATCCACATCACGGGGACCAACGGCAAGACGTCCACCGCCCGCATGATCGAGGCCCTGCTCGGCGCCTTCGAACTGCGCACCGGCCGGTACACGAGCCCGCACGTCCAGTCGATCACCGAGCGCATCAGCCTCGACGGCGCCCCCATCTCCGCCGAGCGTTTCATCGAGACGTACGACGACATCAAGCCGTACATCGAGATGGTCGACGGTCAGCAGGAGTACCGGCTCTCCTTCTTCGAGGTGCTCACGGGCATGGCGTACGCGGCCTTCGCGGACGCGCCCGTGGACGTCGCGGTCGTCGAGGTCGGCATGGGCGGCAGCTGGGACGCCACGAATGTCATCGACGGCGACGTCGCCGTAGTCACCCCCATAGACCTTGACCACACCGACCGGCTCGGCGCCACGCCCGGCGAGATCGCCCAGGAGAAGGCCGGCATCGTCAAGCAGGACGCCACCGTCATCATGGCCCAGCAGCCGGTCGACGCGGCCCAGGTGCTGCTGAAGAAGGCCGTGGAGGTGGATGCGACGGTGGCCCGGGAGGGCCTGGAGTTCGGCGTCGTCTCCCGGCAGGTGGCGGTCGGCGGCCAGCTCCTCACGCTCCGCGGCCTCGGCGGCGAGTACGACGAGGTGTACCTGCCGCTGCACGGCGCCTACCAGGCCCACAACGCGGCCGTGGCGCTCGCCGCGGTCGAGGCGTTCTTCGGCGTCGGCTCCCAGCGCCCCGAGCCCCTGGACGCCGACACGGTCCGCAAGGCCTTCGCGTCGGTCTCCTCGCCCGGCCGGCTGGAGGTCGTACGGCGCTCCCCGACGGTCGTTCTGGACGCCGCCCACAATCCCGCGGGCGCCCGCGCCACCGCCGAGGCCGTGAGCGAGGCGTTCGACTTCAGCAGGCTGATCGGGGTCGTCGGCGCGAGCGGCGACAAGAACGTACGGGGCCTTCTGGAGGCCTTCGAGCCGATCTTCGCCGAGGTCGTGGTCACCCAGAACTCCAGCCATCGCGCGATGGACGCCGACGAGCTGGCCGCGATCGCCGTCGAGGTCTTCGGCGAGGAGCGTGTCCAGGTCGAACCACGGCTGCCCGACGCCCTGGAGGCCGCGATCACGCTTGCCGAGGAGGAGGGGGAGTTCGCGGGCGGGGGCGTGCTCGTCACCGGCTCCGTCATCACCGTCGGCGAGGCCCGACTGCTCCTGGGGAAGGGCTGACGTTCCGTGCGTACCCTGTGTTCATCCACTTTGATCGGCGAGTTCTTCGTCATCGGCTTCGCCGGTCTGGTCGCCATGAAGGACCCGGACCTGTCCACGGGCACGGTCTGGACCGTCAGCGGCATCGCCATGGCCCTGAGCATCCTGCTGTGCGGCCTGATCACCCGCCCCGGCGGCGTCCAGCTGGGCTGGGCCCTGCAGATCGCGCTGATCGCCTCCGGGTTCGTGGTCCCCTCGATGTTCTTCCTGGGCGCGATCTTCGCGGCGCTGTGGTGGGCGTCGGTGCACTACGGAAGAAAGATCGACGAGGCGAAGGCCCGTTTCGCGGCGCAGGCCGATGCCAATAGCCCGTCCGGCATGTGAGGACGAGGCCGTTCAGGCCGATCGGGGTCCGGGGACGGAGCCCCCGGCCTGCGCAGCTGACTCTGCGTAACAGTCCCACGGCCCTGCCCTGTAGCCTCGTCCTCCCGCACAACCTTGATTGAAGGAGCCCTCTCGTGAGCCAGCGCACCCTCGTCCTCCTCAAGCCCGACGCCGTCCGTCGCGGGCTGATCGGCGAGATCATCAGCCGCATCGAGCGCAAGGCCGGGTGGACCATCAGCGCGCTGGAGCTGCGCACCCTGGACACGGACACGCTGGAGCAGCACTACGGCGAGCACAAGGGCAAGCCCTTCTACGAGCCGCTGGTGGAGTTCATGGCTTCCGGCCCGGTCGTCGCGCTCGTTGTCGAGGGCGAGCGGGTCATCGAGGGGCTGCGCGCGCTCGCCGGCCCGACCGACCCGATCGCCGCCGCCCCCGGTTCCATCCGCGGTGACTACGGCGTGATCGTCCGCGAGAACCTGATTCACGCGTCCGACTCCGAGGAGTCCGCCGAACGCGAGCTGAAGATCTTCTTCCCCGGTCGCTTCTGAGCGTACGGATGATGAACATCTGAGCTCGATTCGTGAATGATTTCTGAGGGGTCGTCACGTCACCCGGATGCGTGATCGGGGGCGGCCGTGAAAACCCGGTTCCACAAAACCGGCCGTCCCCCGGCATATGCGTGCCGATCGGGGGAACGGCTACCCCCGAACGCCCGTCTCCAGGAGCGAGGCGATGCGTCATCTGCTGACAATGGCGAAGACCCTCGCGCAGTGTTCGTGCAGGCGAGACTACGATGTAAGCCTTCGCGTCACAGCACCCACTTCGCCACCCCAACGAAAGCCATGAAACGCTCAACTTGGGAAGGCCAGACGAATCCTGATGGGGAACTCAATGTCGTTCATCGGCCGTGACATGGCTGTCGACCTCGGGACCGCCAACACGCTGGTGTACGTCAGGGGTCGCGGGATCGTACTCAACGAGCCGTCCGTCGTCGCGATCAACACCAACACCGGTGGCATTCTCGCGGTCGGCGCGGAAGCGAAGAAGATGATCGGGCGGACGCCGGGCAACATCGTTGCGGTGCGTCCGCTGAAGGACGGTGTGATCGCCGACTTCGAGATCACCGAGCGAATGCTCCGCTACTTCATTCTGAAGATCCACAAGCGGCGTTATCTCGCCCGTCCTCGGGTCGTCGTCTGCGTGCCCTCCGGTATCACGGGGGTCGAGCGTCGTGCCGTCATCGAGGCGTCGTCCCAGGCCGGCGCCCGCCAGGTGCACATCATCGAGGAGCCCATGGCCGCCGCCATCGGTTCCGGCCTGCCGGTCCACGAGGCCACGGGCAACATGGTGGTGGACATCGGCGGCGGCACCACGGAGGTCGCGGTCATCTCGCTCGGCGGCATCGTCACCGCCCAGTCCATCCGCGTCGCGGGCGATGAACTGGACAATGCGATCATCCAGCACATCAAGAAGGAGTACTCCCTCCTCCTCGGTGAGCGGACGGCCGAACAGATCAAGATCACGATCGGTTCGGCGTACGACCTCGACACTGACGAGCACACCGAAATCCGCGGCCGGGACCTGGTCTCCGGGCTGCCCAAGACCGTGGTCATCTCGGCGGCCGAGGTGCGCAAGGCCATCGAGGAACCGGTGAACGCGATCGTGGACGCGGTCAAGACGACCCTCGACAAATGCCCGCCGGAGCTGTCCGGCGACGTCATGGACCGTGGGATCGTCCTCACCGGCGGCGGCGCCCTGCTGCGCGGACTCGACGAGCGGCTGCGCCGGGAGACCGGTATGCCGATCCACATCGCCGAGGACCCGCTGGACAGCGTGGCGCTCGGTTCGGGCAAGTGTGTCGAGGAGTTCGAGGCACTGCAGCAGGTGCTGGACGCCCAGCCCCGCAGATGACGCGACGCGCCGATTCCGCCGTACGAGACGATCTCCTCTCGTGCGGCGGATCGTTGATGGATCGTTGATATCGAGGCATAAGCTCCCATAACACCCCCGGGTTCCGCCCAACGGGCACCGCGCACCCTGGGGCGTCCGCCTTTTCACCATCCGACACATTCCGACGAGGAAGGCACGGCCGCCGCACGTGAGGGACACACGAGAGAGCCGGCTGCTCCTGGTGCTGCTGATCGCCATCGCGTTCGCTCTGATCACGGTGGACATCCGCGGCGGCCAGGACTCACCGGTCGAAGGTGCCCGCCAGGCTGCTGCCACGGTCTTCGGCCCGATCGAGAACGGGGTGTCGTCCGCCGTCGACCCCGTCGGCAACGCGATCGCGGCCGTACGCGACTCCGGCAGCCGGCACGACCGTATCGCCCAACTGGAACGCGCCAATGCGGCGTTGAAGGCCAAGCTGGGCAGCGACGACCGCAATCGCAGCCGCCTCAAGCAACTCGACAAGATGATCCGGGTGGCGGGCGAGGGCCAGTACGGGATCAAGGGAGCCGAGGTCATCGCGATAGGAGCGGCCCAGGGCTTCTCCTGGACCGTCACCATCGACGTGGGCGCGAACGACGGCATCAAGCGCGACATGACCGTCCTCAACGGCGACGGACTGGTCGGCCGCGTCACCACCGTCGGCCCCGACACCTCGACGGTGCTGCTGGCCAACGACCCGGACTTCACCGTCGGCACCCGAATGGAGAACAGCGACGAACTCGGCTTCGCATCCGGGCAGGGCGACCGCCCGCTGCGTGTGCAGCTCCTCAACGGCAAGGCGGACGTGAAGAAGGGCGACCGCCTGATCACCTTCGGCTCGGAGGCCGACAAGCCGTTCGTGCCGGGCGTCCCGGTCGGCGTCGTCTCCCGCGTCGACCCCTCCGGCGGAGACCTGACGCGCACGATCTATGTGACGCCGTTCGTGTCCTTCACGAAGCTCGATATCGTCGGCGTCGTCGTCCAGGCGCCGAAGAAGGACCCGGGCGACACCGTGCTGCCCCCGAAGCCCAAGCCGACTCCGACGCCGACCGTGACGGTCACCGTCACCCCCTCGGCCTCGGACTCCGCCCCCGGCCGGCAGCAGACGCCCTAGGAGCTGAACCAGATGCGCTTCAACCGGATGCTGCTCTCCACCACCCTGGTGATCGTCGCCCTGGTGATCCAGGTGAGCGTCCTCGCCCGGCTCCATCTGCCCGGCGCCGTTCCCGACCTGGTGCTGCTGACCGTCGTCGGCCTCGCCCTGGTCTACGGCCATGTCGGCGGCTGTCTCATCGGCTTCGGCGCGGGTCTGCTCTCCGACCTGGCCCCGCCCGCCGACCACGCCGCCGGCCGCTACGCCCTCGTGCTCTGCGTCGTCGGCTACCTCGTCGGACTCGCCCGGCCCGACCACGGACGCCTCAAGTCCGCGACCGGCCCGATGGTCGTGGTGGTCGCCGCCGCGATCGGCTCGACCCTGCTGTACGCGGTTGTGGGCGCCCTGGTCGGCGACACCGCCGCCCGCCATGTGGGCCTGGCCAGCCTGCTGTTCACGGCGGCCGTGTACGACCTGCTGCTCGCGCCCTTCGTCGTGCCCGGGATCATGGCCCTGGCCCGCCGCGCCGAGAACGACCCGCTCGCCGAGACCAACTCCACCAAGGCGGCCGACGTCTCCTCCGGCTGGCTCTCCTCCGGCACCGGACTGCGCATCGGCAGCCAGCGCAGCGGACTCCGCGTCAAGGCGGCCAGGGCCCGGGTGGCCCGCGCCGGGCGCATCAAGGGGGTCAAGCGCTTGTGACCAGCCAGAGGTTGGCCGCCCGGTCGCACAGGTTGGCCGTGTACTCGTATGACCCGTATGTGCACTGAGAGGGGGCGGCAGCAGCAGTGACCAATATCCCCGAGACCGGTCGGACCCCACGGGTCCAGATCCGGCTCGTCATCCTCCAGATCCTCGTCCTGTCCCTCCTCGGCACCCTCGGCGGCCGTCTCTGGTTCCTCCAGATCCGCAACGGCGCGGAGTACGCCAAGGAAGCCTCCGGGAACCATGTTCAGCAGGTCGTCCAGCCCGCCGTGCGCGGCGAGATCCTGGATGCGCGCGGCATCCCGATCGCCGACAACGAGACCCGGCTCGTGGTCTCCGCGTCCCGCACCGACCTGCTGAAGATGAAGGACGACGGCAAGGCCGTCCTCACCAAGCTGGCCGGCGTCCTTGGCATGAAGCCCCAGGACGTCATCGAAAAGGTTCGCCTCTGCGACGCCAAGACGCCGCAGCCCTGCTGGAACGGCTCCCCGTACCAGCCGATCCCCATCACCGACGAGGCCACCCCGCGCCAGGCCCTGCAGATCCGCGAGCGCTCCGAGGACTTCCCGGGCATCACCGCGGAGCCCGAGGCCCTGCGCCGCTACCCGAGCCCCGGCGAGGCCAACACCGCCCAGGTCCTCGGCTACCTCTCGCCCGTCACCGACGACGAGATCCAGCAGGCCAAGAACTCCGACTCGCCGTATCTGCGCTCCGACCAGGTCGGCCGCTCCGGCCTTGAACGCCAGTACGACAAGGTGCTGCGCGGAAAGGCCGGCGTCACCCGCTACGAGGTCGACAACCTCGGCCGTGTCATCGGCAAGGCCAAGTCCGACGCCGCCGAGTCCGGCTCCAACCTGATCACCAGCATCGACGCCCGCGTCCAGCGGGTCGCCGAGTACGAGCTGGACCGCGCGATGAAGATCGCCCGTACGCAGTACGACAAGGTCACCAGCGAGAACTACAAGGCGGACTCCGGTGCCGTCGTGGTGATGGAGGCCAAGACCGGCCGTATCGTCGCCATGGCCTCCGCCCCGACGTACGACCCGAACGTCTGGGTCGGCGGCATCTCCGCCAAGGACTACAAGAAGCTCACCGGCAAGGATTCCGACTACCCGCTGCTCAACCGGGCCATCCAGGGGCAGTCGGCGCCCGGCTCGACCTTCAAGGTGGTCTCCACGGCCGCCGCCGTCCAGGCCGGTTATGCCTTCGACGGCAACTACCCGTGCACCAGCTCGTATTCGGTCGGCAGCCAGGTCTTCAAGAACTTCGAGGGAGAGAACTTCGGCCCGATCTCGCTCGGCCGCGCCCTCGAGGTCTCCTGCGACACCGTGTTCTACGGCCTCGCGGACAACGAGTGGAAGAAGGACGGCGGCATCAACCCCAAGAAGGGGAAGCCCAAGGACTGGTTCTTCAAGACCGCGCACCAGTTCGGCCTCGGCAAGACCACCGGCGTCGACCTGCCCAACGAGGTCTCCGGCCGCGTCCCCGACCGCCAGTGGAAGCAGAAGTACTGGGAGGCCAACAAGGACGCGTGGTGCAAGACCGGCAAGAAGGACGGCGACTACGTCCAGAAGATCGCCTACGAGAACTGCCTCGAGGGCAACAAGATGCGCGAGGGTGACGAGATCAACTACTCCATCGGACAGGGCGACACGCTCCTGACCCCGATTCAGGAGGCGGTCATCTACTCGGCGATCTCCAACGGCGGCACGCTGTGGAACCCGACCATCGGCAAGGCGGTCGTCAGCCCCGACGGCAAGCAGGTCACCGAGATCAAGCCCAAGTCGCACGGCAGGCTGCCGATCGACAAGAAGACCCGGGACGTCATGGACGAGGCCCTGGCCGGCGTCATCACCCGCGGTACCGCCGCCTGGAAGTTCGGCGGCTGGCCGCAGGACAAGATCCCGCTGCACGCCAAGACCGGTACCGCAGAGGTCTACGGCAAGCAGACCACGTCGTGGCTGGCCACGTACTCCAAGGACTACGCGGTCGTCATGACCATCGCCCAGGCCGGTACGGGCTCCGGCGCCTCCGGTGAGGCCGTGCACAACATCTACGACGCTCTCTACGGGGTCCAGAAGGACGGCTCGATCGACAACAAGAAGGCCCTGCTGCCCACCCCGCAGAAGGGACTTCCCAAGATCCAGCCCGATGGCTCGATCCAGGCCCCGAAGATCGAGAAGTACGACCCGAACGCGGACCAGGCCGGCGGGCAGGACCAGCAGGGCACGCCCACCGACAACCCGTCGGCCACCGTGCCCTCGCCGACCGCGAGCAACCGCAGAACCCGTAGGCACACGGCCCGCCCGAAGAAGAGGCGGAGGACGCTGACGTGACCGCGAACAACTTCTCCGTCTCCGGATACGGGCCCGAGCGGGCGGGCTGGACGCGGATCTTCGCCCGCGACAGCCTGGCCCGCCGCCTCGACTGGCCGATACTGCTGTCCGCCATTGCCCTGTCCCTGATCGGCACGCTCCTCGTCTACTCGGCGACCCGGGGCCGCACCGAGATCAACCAGGGCGACCCCTACTACTTCCTGATCCGGCACCTGATGAACACCGGCATCGGATTCGCCCTGATGATCGGCACCGTCTGGCTCGGCCACCGCACCCTGCGCACGGCCGTACCGATCCTGTACGGCATCTCGCTCTTCCTGATCCTGCTGGTGCTCACCCCGCTCGGCGCCACCATCAACGGCAACCGCAACTGGATCGTCTTCGGCGGCGGCTTCTCCCTCCAGCCCTCCGAGTTCGTGAAGATCACGATCATCCTGGGTATGGCCATGCTGCTCGCGGCCCGGGTCGACGCGGGCGACAAGCAGTACCCCGACCACCGGACCGTGGCGCAGGCCCTGGGCCTGGCCGCCATCCCGATGATGATCGTCATGCTCATGCCGGACCTGGGCTCGACGATGGTCATGGCGGTCACCGTCCTGGGCGTGCTGCTCGCCTCCGGCGCCTCCAACCGCTGGGTGTTCGGCCTGCTCGGCGCGGGCGCCCTGGGCGCGGTCGCCGTCTGGCAGCTGCACATCCTGGACCAGTACCAGATCAACCGCTTCGCCGCCTTCGCCAACCCCGATCTGGACCCGGCGGGCGTCGGCTACAACACCAACCAGGCGCGTATTGCGATCGGCTCCGGCGGACTGACCGGAGCGGGCCTTTTCCACGGCTCGCAGACGACGGGCCAGTTCGTGCCGGAACAGCAGACGGACTTCGTGTTCACGGTCGCGGGGGAGGAGCTCGGCTTCGTCGGCGCGGGACTGATCATCTTCCTGCTCGGCGTCGTCCTGTGGCGGGCCTGCCGCATCGCCCGCGAGACGACCGAGCTGTACGGCACGATCGTCGCCGCCGGGATCATCGCCTGGTTCGCCTTCCAGTCCTTCGAGAACATCGGCATGACCCTCGGCATCATGCCCGTCGCGGGCCTGCCACTGCCGTTCGTGTCGTACGGCGGCTCGTCGATGTTCGCCGTATGGATCGCGGTGGGACTGCTGCAGTCGATCCGGGTGCAGCGGCCGATGTCGGCGTAGGTTGGTGTCGGCGTAGGCCGGTGTCGGTACGGGCCGGTGTCGGCGTAGGGGAGGGACGGCCGGCTGCGGCCGGTCGGCGTCCCTCCGGGGGCGTCGCCCGTACGGTCGGGCAGGCCTGCCTGCCCGACGACAAGCGCACCTCGAAGGCCCTGTTCGGTCTGTTTACTTTATGTACGCCTGAATTTTCCCTTCCATTCACCTTCGATGGCCCCTGCCCTCCCGGCCCGATTGCCACTAGATTCGGTTCATGGCGGACACGAAGCGCGAAATCGAGCGTAAATACGAGGCCGCGGCCGGGGACGAGCTTCCCGACCTGACCCGTGTCGGCGGGGTCTCCGGCGTCCTCGACAAGGGCCTGGCGGAACTGGACGCCACCTACTACGACACCGCGGACCAACACCTCGCCGCATCCTCGATCACCCTGCGCCGCCGCACCGGCGGCGACGACGCCGGCTGGCACCTCAAACTGCCGGTCTCCGACGGCGTACGCGACGAGATCCGGGCTCCGCTGTCCGACACCGTCCCCGAGACCCTGGCCGCCCTGGTCCGCTCCCGCGTACGCGACGCCGAACTCGTCCCCCTCGTACGACTCCGCTCGTCCCGTGACATCCGTCACCTCGTCGACGCCGACGGCAACCTGCTCGCCGAGGTCAGCGTCGACCGGGTCCGCGCCCAGCGGCTCAGCGGCGGCACCGGCACCGCCGAGTGGACCGAGACCGAGGTGGAACTGGCGGACGACGGCGACCCCGCCTTCCTCGACAAGGTCGACAAGAAGCTCCGCAAGGCCGGACTGCGCCGCTCGTCGGCCCCGTCCAAGCTCGCCAGGGCGCTGGAGGAGACGAGCGAGGGCACCGGGCCCCCCACGGCGGCCGGTCCCCAGCAGCCGCCGGTCACCGCGGGAGACCACGTCCTCGCCTACGCCCGCGCCCAACGGGACGCGATCGTCGAGCTGGACCCCGCGGTGCGCCGGGACGTCTTCGACTCCGTGCACTCCATGCGCGTGGCCACCCGCCGGCTGCGCAGCACCTTCCGCTCGTACGACAAGGTCCTGGACCGCGGCGTCACCGACCCGATCGCCGACGAGCTGAAGTGGCTGGCCGGGGAGCTGGGCATCGACCGCGACCAGGAAGTCCTCACCGAGCGCCTGATGGCCGCCCTGGACGAACTCCCCCCGTCCCTGCTCTCCGGCCCGGTCCGCGACCGCCTGGACACCTGGTCGCAGGGGCGGCGCGGCGGCTCCCGGCAGCGGCTGACCGACGTCCTGGACGGCAAGCGGTACCTGGAGCTGCTGGATGCGCTGGACACCCTGATCGCCGACCCGCCGCTGCTGAAGGCGGCCGCCAAGGACCCGGCGAAAGCGCTCGCCAAGGCCGTGCGCAAGGATTTCGGTAAGGTCGCCGGCCTGGTCGTCCAGGCCCTGGACCTGCCGTCGGGCCACGACCGCGACGTAGCGATGCACGAGGCCCGCAAGAAGGCCAAGCGCACCCGTTACGCGGCCGAGGCCGCCGCACCCGCGCTCGGCAAACCGGCCGAGGCCCTGGTCAAGGCGATGAAGTCCCTGCAGACCCTGCTCGGCGACCACCAGGACAGCGTGATGGCCCGCGAGGCTCTGCTGGAGCTGTCGGCCGAGGCGTACGCGGCGGCGGAGAACGCGTTCACGTACGGCGTCCTGTACGGCCGTGAGGAACAGCGGGCGGCGGCCGCGGAGGCGGCGCTGCCGGAGACATGGCAGACGGTGGAGAAGGAGGCGCGGGTCTGAGGGCGTCCTGGGAGGTGTCGCGACCGCGTTAGGCTTGATGGTCACCCCTGTCAGCTCAGTCCTGTCAGTCCTGTCAGTCCCTTCCCGTCCCGCTCACGAAAGTCGCGAGATGTCTGCCGAAGCCGCCCAGTCGGTGTTCCCGCAGCTCGAAGCTCTGCTCCCGCATGTGCAGAAGCCGATCCAGTACGTCGGCGGAGAGCTCAACTCCACGGTCAAGCCGTGGGACGCCTGTGACGTCCGCTGGGCGCTCATGTACCCGGACGCCTACGAGGTGGGTCTGCCCAACCAGGGCGTCATGATCCTCTACGAGGTCCTCAACGAGCAGGAGGGCGTCCTCGCCGAGCGCACCTACAGCGTGTGGCCGGACCTGGAGGCGCTGATGCGGGAGCACAAGGTCCCGCAGTTCACGGTGGACAGTCACCGCCCGGTGAAGGCCTTCGACGTGCTGGGCCTGAGCTTCTCCACCGAGCTGGGCTACACGAACATGCTGACGGCCCTGGACCTGGCCGGCATCCCCCTGGAGTCCAGGGACCGGACCATCGACGACCCGATCGTGATGGCCGGCGGCCACGCGGCCTTCAACCCCGAGCCGATCGCCGACTTCATCGACTGCGCGGTGATCGGCGACGGCGAGCAGGCGGTCCTGGAGGTCACCAGGATCATCCGCGCCTGGAAGGAAGAGGGCCGCCCCGGCGGCCGCGAGGAACTCCTCTTCCGCCTGGCGAAGACCGGCGGGGTCTACGTCCCGGCGTTCTACGACGTCGAGTACCTCCCCGACGGCCGTATCGCCCGTGTGGTCCCCAACAAGTCGGGCGTCCCGTGGCGTGTGTCGAAGCACACGGTCATGGACCTGGACGAATGGCCGTACCCGAAGCAGCCCCTCGTCCCCCTGGCCGAGACGGTCCACGAGCGCATGTCGGTCGAGATCTTCCGCGGCTGCACCCGCGGCTGCCGCTTCTGCCAGGCAGGCATGATCACCCGCCCGGTGCGCGAGCGCTCCATCACGGGCATCGGCGAGATGGTGGACAGGGGCCTGAAGGCGACGGGCTTCGAGGAGGTGGGCCTCCTTTCTCTCTCCTCGGCGGACCACTCGGAGATCGGCGACATCGCGAAGGGCCTGGCGGACCGCTACGAGGAAGACAAGATCGGCCTCTCCCTCCCGTCGACCCGGGTGGACGCCTTCAACATCGACCTGGCGAACGAGCTGACCCGCAACGGCCGCCGCTCGGGCCTGACCTTCGCTCCGGAAGGCGGCTCGGAACGCATCCGCAAGGTCATCAACAAGATGGTCTCGGAAGAGGACCTGATCCGGACGGTCGCGACGGCGTACGGCAACGGCTGGCGCCAGGTGAAGCTGTACTTCATGTGCGGCCTGCCGACGGAGACGGACGACGACGTCCTCCAGATCGCCGACATGGCCACGCGCGTGATCCAGAAGGGCCGCGAGGTCTCCGGCTCGAACGACATCCGCTGCACGGTCTCGATCGGCGGCTTCGTTCCCAAGCCCCACACCCCCTTCCAGTGGGCCCCGCAGCTCTCGGCGGAGGAGACGGACGCGCGCCTGGAGAAGCTGAGGGACAAGATCCGGGGCGACAAGAAGTACGGTCGCTCGATCGGGTTCCGCTACCACGACGGCAAGCCCGGCATCGTCGAGGGCCTGCTCTCGCGCGGCGACCGCCGCATCGGCGCCGTGATCCGCGCGGTCTACGAGGACGGCGGCCGCTTCGACGGCTGGCGCGAGCACTTCTCGTACGACCGCTGGATGAGCTGCGCGGACAAGGCCCTGGCCACCTTCGGCGTGGACGTCGACTGGTACACCACCCGCGAACGCACCTACGAGGAGGTCCTCCCCTGGGACCACCTCGACTCGGGCCTGGACAAGGACTGGCTCTGGGAGGACTGGCAGGACGCCCTCGACGAGACGGAGGTCGAGGACTGTCGGTGGACGCCGTGCTTCGACTGTGGGGTGTGTCCGCAGATGGACACAACCATACAAATCGGCCCGACCGGGAAGAAGCTGCTGCCTCTTGCGGTCAAGAACGCGGCGCCTGCTCCGAGCGGACACACTCACTGATGTGAGCGAGGCTCTGGGGCGCATCGCCAATGCGCTGGGGGGCGAGCGAGGATGAGGTTGCCGCTGTGCTGGAGGCAGGTAGGGGTACCGTCCAGGCGGCGGCAGTCTCCCGCGCGGGAGGTGTCTCCGACACCTCTGCCGCTGGCGCGCCTGGAGGGCTCTTGCGTCGTTCACTCACAAGTGGAGTGGCTCTGACCCTGGCCCTCACTCGTGAGAGTGGCTGACGGTCTGGGGTTGTCCAGAGCGCGGAGGGCCGTGGTGTCGCCTCGGCTCTGGCACGTGAGGCCACCCCGTCGCAACGCGACACCGCTGGGGACGGATCGTCGTCGGTGTGGGCGGCGGTGTGGGCGGCGGTTTGGGCGGCGGTGTTGGGTGCGGACTCGGTCGACGTCGAGACGTTCAGTCGAGGGTCGCGAGGTGGTCGGCGGTGCCCCCGTGCCACTCGATCATGAAAAGGGTGGCGTCGTCGGTGGTGCGCCCGCCCCGTTCGCTCTTCAGCGTGTGGGAGAGCCGGCGCAGATCCGCCCGCACACCCTCTGACGGCTCTTCCCCCAGGCGGTTGACGCAGCGGATGAGGCGTTCCCCGCCAAACGCCCGGCCGTCGGCGACATGCTCCTCGATGACGCCATCGGTGTAGCAGAGCACCCGGTCGCCTTGTTGGAGCACGTGCTCCCTGACTCGGGGCATTTCGCCGCCGAAGCCGACGGGCAGCGTCGTCGCGCTCTCGAGCTGCTGCACGACCCGGCCGTCGCGGATCAGCAGCGGCGCGGGGTGGCCCGCGTTCACCAGCTCCATCTCACCGGTGGCGATGTTCAGGTGCATCAGCTGCGCTGTGACAAAGTGGTCGGGCCCGAACTGCCGGGAAATGGCATCGTCCATGAACGCGTATTTTTCGTCCAGACTGATGAACACGCGCCGGGCATGCCGGTAGGCGCCGATGGCCACAGTCGCCATCGTGGCGGCGTCCAAGCCATGGCCCATCGCGTCGATGACGGCCATGTGCAGGATGTTGTCGTTGAGGGCGTAATCGAAGCTGTCGCCGGCGACGCGGTAGGCGGGCTCCAGGGCCCCGGCCACCTCGACCTGGGGAACGGACATCGTCAGCGGCGGCAGCAGGCTCCATTGGATCTCTGCGGACACGCTCATCGGCTCTCGACGCCGGGCCTGGAAGAACTGGTCGGTATAGGCGTTCTTGGTGACCAGCATGTCGGCGACCAGGCTGGCGAGCCTGTGCAGCAGGCGCCGGTCGTCGTCGCCGACTGCGTCCAGGGTGAGGGCCATTACGCCCACCTGGTCACTGCCGTCCAGCAGCGGCAGATACATCCGGACACCGCCGGGGGCCTGCGGTACTTCGACAACGTCCCCGCGCAGGAAGGCCCGCCCGGCGGGGGAGTCGGCCACCGGCTCTGGCTGGGCCACGTGCAGTTTCCTGCCCGGCAGCGGCACCAGCAACTCCTGCGCGTAGTCCTGGAGCAGGATGGAGACGTCACGACCGCCGATCCTGGCCACTCCCTCCGCGATCAGCGGGGCGATCATCTGGGGCGGCAGCAGCCGTGCTCTGTCCAGCAGCAGTCCGAGCAGCCGCTCGCCGAAGCCCTCCGATCGGTCAATGCTCTCCGTGCCCATGGCCCGGTTTGTCACCCACCTTCCCGCGTCCACGCTGCTCACCGTCTCCGCACAACGTGACCTGGGAAGCCGCCGGAGCGGTTCATTACGCCATGCGCGGCATGTCGGCCGCATGCTTTCCGCGTTTCAGGACTCCTTGCCCGGAGAACGTCTGCCCCAGGGGATGATCAAGCGCACGGCCAAGTCGCAGCGTTGCACGCCGTGCTGCGCGAGGAGGCCGGAATAGTCGCCCTGTGCGGCGCACCGGAGCCAGGAGCGGCTCGGCGGCAACCACGATCGTGATCATCCTCGACTGCTGCTACAGCGGAGCCTTCAAAGGTGCCGCATCGTTGAATCGGACTGTCGGCAAAGGCAGATACGTCCTCACCAGCAGCAGATTCACCCAGCTCGCACCAGCGGCAACACACCCGGGGCAACCGAGCCCGTTCGGCAGATGCATCGATGGATGACGGAAGAGGCAGTCATAACCCCACAGTTGAGGATTACTGGAGAGGGCGAGGTGATTATTGTCCGCCGCCCGGACCCGGTCCCAGTCACGCCATCTGCGCCCGATGAATTCCTGAGCACCGCAAGCTCGGATCTGCCAATCACCCAAATCCAGCAGTCACATGGCATGCCGTCCGCGCAGCCTGGCGCACGCGTCCTTGTCTCCGAGCCGGGGGCGGGGCGAGCACCGGCTCCGGTTCAGTTGTCCAAGCCTCGGGGCTCCGGGAGTGGTCTTGGTACGCATGGCTCGCCGTCGCTCCCTGGGCTACGCCGGCCCGCCCCAAAGCCGATCTGGTTGCGCGCGGGCCAGACGCCGGCGACCTGTATGAAGGCCGCCGACGCCTGGTCCGCCCTCCTGCGGTTGGCGCAACTCGGGGCCGCGCTCGGTAAGCCCCTGGTCGTCGTCGGCCAACGTGTCGATCAAGGTGGAGGAACGCGGCGTGGCCGTCCGTTTGAAGCGGCGGGGACTGGAAACGGAGCGTCAGCCACCGCGCCAGTCCCCGACCCTACTCGGGCCTACTCCGGGGCCAGGTCGAAGTCTCCATTGAGGTCGCCTCCAACCGTGACATTGGTGGTCTGATTGACGATCAGGCTCTCGCTGTCTTCGCCGACCTGACAGACAATCTGCTCGGCTGAGTCGTTGTCACACAGGCTGGCCCGCTCGAGGTCGGCCTCGTCGTCCGAGCATGCGCTGGCCGTTGAGGCACCACCAAGCAGGGCAACAGTTGCAGTGACCGTTGCGACTCCAAGTTTGACGGACTGACGCACTTAATCCTCCATTGTCTTGACCCCCTTGCTTACAGGTTGATTATCGGTTAGCTGCGGCCGTATCCCTGTCGGCGTCGATGCGCAAACGAGTGAAAATAATATAATCAGTTCTTCTGGTCTCACTTTGAGTAGGTGAGGGCTGCCTGCACAAGAGTGGTAATGCCGGTGGTGCGAGGCGCATCTCGCCGCCTGAGAACGCATCAGCCCTGTGGTTCGAGTGAGACAGCGCCTCGCAACCGCCCTGGAGGCCGAAGTCCACGCCTGCACAGCCGAGTTGGCTGACCAACGAGACGGGAACGGTCGCCGACTCGTGGTCCGCGCGGCTACCACCGGCCCAGGAAGGTCACCACCGCGGCCGGGGTGGTCGAGGTGAAGGGATGTCCTGCCAGGGCTGTCGACGGGGTCGAGGTAGGTGAGGACCATCCGGCACCCGCCACCAGGCCGGGGATCCCACCGCTCGACCCGCCCGCGCACGCCGTCCGGCGGCAGCCAGGCCTCGAGGGACTCCCGGTCGAGGAGAGCGCCGTGGACAGTCATCGGTTCCTTGCGTCCGCTGAGCGTCGCCATGCCCCTGCCGATCCGCCGGGCCGAAAGAAACGGGTGAGTCGCGGACGGGGACCGGGGCGAGGAACATCGGAGTTACGGAGGCAGGGTGGTGGCTATGGGTACGCCGTCGATGCTGTTCAGCGAGAGTCCGGAGGATCCGTTCGCCCTCGGGCGTGGAGCCTCGGCCGTGCTCGACGATCACGGCACAGTGGTCGGCTGGAGCACGCGTGCACAGGAGCTGCTGGGCTATCCGGCCAAGGAAGTGATCGGACGGGCGTGGCAGGACCTGCTGATCGACGCCCGTGACCTGGCTGTCGCGCGGGACGCTGCCGCAGACGCCATGAGCACGGGGGGCTGGTTCGGGGTCCTGCCCGTCCGCCACCGCGACGGACGGCGTGTGGAGATGGGTTTCCGGGCCCGCGTGGTCACCCGGGACGCGGGCAGTCGGGAGTGGCTCCTGGTCGGTGCCCCTGCCGCGGAGGTCATTGCCTGGCAGCGGGACCGTGCGCTGTTGGACGGCCTGTACCACCGGTCCCCGATCGGGCTGGCCGTCCACAGCCCGGACATGACAGTGATTCGGGTCAACCGTGCGGTCGAAAAGGCAAGCGGCGTCCCGGCCGCGGCGCCGGTGGGCCGTCGCCCCCGCGAATTCCTGGTCGACGAGGACGCGGGTCCGGCAGAGGAACGGGTACGGCACGTCTTGGAGACCGGCGAGCCGTTGATCTTCACGGAGCAGTCCGCCCGGGCACGCCACGATCCGGGTCGGGAACGGATCGTGTCCGTCTCGGCGTTCCGGATGGAAGACTCCTCGGGCCGGGTTCTCGGCGTGGCCGAGACGATCGAGGACGTGACCGACCGCCACCGGGCCCGACGCAGACTGACCCTGCTGAACGAGGCGAGCGCCCGGATCGGAACCTCGCTGGACGTGTCACAGACCGCCCGGGAGCTGGCCGAGGTGGCCGTTCACGGCCTGGCCGACTACTGCTCGGTAGACCTTCTGAAACCGGTGACACTTGGTGACGAGCCGCCTCCAGGTGCGGCAGGTCCGCTGCTCCGAGTAGCCCTGTCGCCCCAGGAACGTCGGGTTCCGTTCCAGGAGGGCGAGGTGATCCCGCTCCTTCCGGAATCTCCGCAGGCGCGGTGCCTGTTCGAGCGTCGCACGGTTCTGGAACGGCTGCTGTCCCTGCGCCCCGAGTGGTACGCAATGGACCGGCGGCGGATCGAGATCGCCTTGGGCCTCGGCGTTCATTCGCTGATCGTGGTGCCCCTGGTGGCGCGCGGCCTGGTGCTGGGCATAGTGAGCCTGTGGCGAGCGCGGCATTCGGAACCTTTTGAGGATGACGATGCCGCAGTGGCCCAGGAGTTTTCCTCGCGTGCGGCAGTCTGCATCGACAACGCGCGCCGCTTCACCCAGCAGCAGAGCGCGGCTCTGACTCTGCAGCGCAGTCTGCTGCCGAGCGCGGCGTCCGACCTGCCGGCCGTCGAGGTGGCCTGTCGATATCTCCCGGCGAGCGGTGAGCCGGGTATCGGCGGTGACTGGTTCGACGTGATCCCGTTGTCAGGGGCCCGGGTCGCCCTCGTCGTGGGGGACGTGGTCGGCCACGGTATCCACGCTGCGGCCTCGATGGGCCGCCTGCGCGCCGCCGTGCGCACCCTGGCCAGCCTCGACCTGGAACCCGACGAGGTGGTGGCGCGGCTGGACGATCTGGTCAGTCTGCTGGCCACCGAGCTGGAGGCGAGCGCGGACGGCAATTGGTCGGCGGACGAGCAGGTGCTCGGGGCCACCTGCCTGTACGCGGTCTACGATCCGGTCTCCCGGCACTGCTCCCTGGCGCGCGCCGGCCACCCGGCACCGGTGGTGTCCACCCCGGACGGCCGGGTGACCGAGCTCGACCCGCCTGCAGGTCCACCACTCGGCCTGGGTGGGCTGCCGTTCGAAACGTACGATCTCGACCTCCCCGAGGGCAGCCTGCTCACGCTCTACACCAACGGCCTCCTGGAGGCGCGCAACGGCGACATCGACGCAGCGCTGGAGAACCTGCACGAATGTCTCATCCACCCCGCCGAGACCCTGGACAGCACCTGCCACGCCGTGGTCGAAGCGCTGCTGCCCAAGGACCACCTCCCGACCGACGACATCGCGCTGCTCATCGCCCGCACCCGGGTGCTACCGCCGCAGAATGTCGCCTCATGGCAGCTGCCCTTGGAAGCGACCGCCGCTGCCCGCGCCAGGGAGCTGACCACGGCGAAACTCACCGAATGGGGGCTGGCGGAACTGGCCTTCACCACCGAGCTGGTCGCCAGCGAGCTCGTCACCAACAGCTACCGGTACGCGGCCGGCCCCGTCACCCTGCGCCTCATCCGTACGCAGTGCCTGATCTGTGAGGTGTCCGACACCAGCCACACCTCCCCTCACCTCCGGCGGGCCCTCAGCACGGACGAGGGCGGACGCGGGCTCTTCCTGGTCGCGCAGCTCACGGAGCGGTGGGGTACCCGCTACACCCACGACGGCAAGACCGTTTGGACGGAGCAGCCCCTGCCGCCCGCATGACCCGTGACCTCCACGACCGCAGCCAACCGCGAACAGCCGCCGGTGGCCGGTTCGCGCGGGTCAGGACCAGCCGGGCGCCGGCGGCAGTGGCCAGGCCGGCGGGGTCGGCAGCGGCAGGTCCCACTGCAGACCTGCATGCCCATCGCGGCCGGTCGGCCACGCGAGGAGGACATGCCCCGGGCCGGTGACGGCCGGGCCGGTCGGGGCGGGGGACCAGGCGCGGTTCAGGTCGGTGGCCTCGATGTGGGCGACGGGGAAGCCGCGTGCGGTCAGTGCCGCGATGGTGCCGTCCAGGGCCCAGGTGACGTAGTCGACGGGCCAGTCGGCAGTGGTGTGGCCGAGGCGCAGGTCGACATGGTGGGTTTCCAGTTCGCGCCAGGCGCGGTGGAGGGTGAACCATGCCGGGTGCCGTCGGCCCGCAAGGGCAGTGACCGGCGTGGGCCGGGGCTCGGCCGGCACGGCCGTGGCCTCGTCGAGCAGTCGCTCCACACTGCCGCGCAAGTCGGCGACGAGCTCAGCGGCGCCACGGCCGGCGCCTTCCTGCAGCGCGCGCTCCAGCGCGGGACCATCGGCGCGCGGCCCCCGGCTCCGTGCCGGTGCGGGCTGGGCTCAGCAGCCACAGGTAGACGTCGGCGCTGCGGGCGAGGTGGGTGATGACGTGCCCGCGACGCCATCCGTCCCAGCGCGGACGGCGCGTCGGCCTGCATGTCGGTCAGTGTGTCCAGGGTGGTGCCCAGGCGCACGGCCGAGCCGCGGACGGAGTCCAGGAGGACGGTCAGGTCCGCTGGAAGGAGGGCGGTGGTCCCGTTCATGGGCCGGTACTCCACGGCCGGCCGCTGAACAGGCCGCCGATCGCGGCGATGCCCTCGCTGATGGCTCGCTCGCCGACGTTGCCGAAGCCGAGGACGAGTTGAGCAGGTGCGGCAGTGTGCGAGGCGCGGCACGTGCTCATGCCGTAGAGGCCGACCGACCGTTCGCGCGCGGCGGTGACGACGTGGTGTTCGTCGGCGCCGTCGGGCAACTGCGCAACGGCGTGGAAGCCGGCCGCGAGACCGGTGACCGCCACCTCCGGAGCGTGCTCGGCCAAAGCGGTGAGCAGGGCGGTGCGCCGGGTCGCGTAGCGTGCCCGCACACGGCGCAGGTGACGGTCGAAGCGACCGGACTCGATGAGGCGGGCCAGGGCCAGTTGATCGAGAGTGGGCGTACCGCGATCGCTCAGATACTTCTGCTCGGCGACGGTTTCTGCCAGGTCGGGCGGGCAGAGCAGCCAGCCGATGCGCAAGGCGGGTGCGAGGGACTTGCTCACGGTGCCGATGTAGATCACCCGGTCCGGCGCGAGACCCTGAAGTGCGCCCAACGGCTCGCGGTCGTAGCGGAACTCGGCGTCGTAGTCGTCCTCGATGACGACCGCCTCGCATCTGCGCGCCCACTCGGCCAGGGCGAGGCGCCGCTGAGGACCAAGAGCGACACCGGTCGGCCACTGGTGAGCAGGAGTGACCACGACCGCGCGGGCTCCGGTCGCGGCCAGCGCCTGTACGTCGATGCCGTACTCGTCGACCGGGACGGGAACCGCCGACAGGCCCGCCGCCGTGGCAGCGGCACGGACGGTGGTCGGTGAGCCGGGGTCCTCGAAGGCGACGCTGCGCACGCCGCCGGCGGCGAGGGCACGCAGCGCGAGGCCCAGACCCTGGGCGTAGCCGTTGCAGATGACAGTGTGCTGTGGGTCGGCAGCGGCGGAACGGACCCGGCGCAGATAACCGGCGACCACCTCGCGCAGGACCATGCTGCCGTGCGGCGCACCGTAGTCGAGTGCCATGACCGGCATGGCGCGGGCGGCCTCGCGGGTCGCCCAGAGCCAGTCCCCGACCGGGAAGGAGCCCAAGTCCGGTACACCCCAGCGGAAGTCGGCCACGAGCCGCGCCGAGGTCTCGGGCGGAGGCGATGCGACGGCCGTTGCCGTTACTCCCGCCGCGACCCGGGTCGCCGAGCCGGGACGGGCCACCAGGTAGCCCTCGGCCTGGAGTTGGCCGTAGCAGTCCTGCACCAGACCGCGCGACAGGCCGAGTGTGCGGGCGAGTTCCCGGGAGGACGGGAGCCGTTCGCCGGACTGCAGTCGGCCGGAGCGGATCGACTCCCGTATCGACTGCTCCAGTTGCACGCGCAGCGGCCGACCGCTGCTCCGGTCGATGACCAGCAGCAGCTCGGGCGAGGAACCGGACCACTCCAGCGGCACGGAACTGGAGCTTACGGCAGTCCGGTCGGCCGCCTAACGTCCTGCCGTGACCGAGATCCTCAAATCCTCCGCTGCGGCGGTCCCGTCACGGCCACCGCTGCTGACGCGGCCGTTGCTGCTTCGCTTCGTGTCCATCCTGGGCGCCTCGACCAGCTTCTACCTGCTGCTGTCGGTGGTACCGCGCTATGCCTCGACGGTCGGCGGAGGCGGCGCGGCCGGGCTGGTCACCGGCGCCCTGATGCTGGCGACCGTAGTCGGTGAAATCGCCACGCCCGCCTTGGTCAACCGCTACGGCTACCGCGTGGTGCTGGCCGCCGGGCTGGGTCTGCTGGGCGCCCCGGCGCTGTTACTGACGGCATCGCGAGACCCTTGGTGGATCATCGCGGTCTGCCTGGTGCGCGGCCTCGGCTTCGCCTTCACTGTCGTCGCGGGCGGGGCGCTGACCACCTCCCTCATCCCGGCCGAGCGCCGCGGCGAGGGCCTGGCCCTGGTCGGCATCGTCGGCGGGGTGCCCGCCCTTGCGGGTCTGCCGCTGGGGGTGTGGCTGGCCGGGCACGCCGGCTACGGAGCGGTCTGTACCGTGGCGGCGACGGCCGCGCTCGCGGCGATCCTCGCCGTGCCCGGCCTGCCCGACCGCATACGCGTATCAGGGCGCCCCGTCGGCATCACCGAGGGCCTGCGGACAGCCCAACTGGTGCGGCCGGCTCTGGTCTTCGCGGCCACCGCCGTCGCCGCCGGGATCGTCGTCACCTTCCTGCCCCTGGCGGTTCCGGCCTCGGCCACGAGGCTGGTCACCGTGGCGCTGTTCGTCCAGCCCGCAGCGGCCACCTTGGCCCGTTGGCTCGCGGGCCGGTACGGCGACCGGCACGCCCCCACCCACCTGGTCCTTCCCGGCCTGCTGCTGTCGGCCGGCGGCACGCTGCTCATGGCGCTGACCGGCAGCCCGGTCGCCGTCCTCCTCGCGGTGGCCCTCTTCGGCACCGGCTTCGGCATCACTCAGAACGCCACCCTGACCTTGATGTACGCGCGCGTTCCAGCCGCGGGATACGGCACCGTCAGCGCCCTGTGGAACTTCGCCTACGACGCGGGCATGGGCGCCGGCGCCGTCGCCTTCGGCTGGCTCGCCACCGCGACCGGCTACCCCTGGGCCTTGGCCATGACGGGTGTCGCCATGCTGACCGCCCTCGTGCCCGCCCGGCGCGACCGCACACACGCCGCCCCGAACCGTGCGAACGGGTCGCGAGGCAGGCGGTGACAGGTGTTTTTACCCGGTCGGTTCGGCACACGGCTGACAGCGCACAGCCGGAAACGATCCATTCGCCCCCTCACTGGGCGCGCTTGCGTCGGCGGTAGGCCGCGGCTCGGTCCTTGCCGCCGCAGGCTGCGCTTGAGCACCAGCGCCGCCTGCCCGGGCGACTCGTGTCAACGAAGAGCAGACCGCATTCGGGGCCGGCGCACTCGCGGATGCGGGCGGCGTCCACATGGGTGAACAGATCGATCGCGTCCCGTGCCAGTGTGCTCAGGGCTGCCCGTTCGGCGCCGGTCGGCGGGGGGTTCAGGCGGGCGGTTCCGGATCGCAGTACGGGGACCAGTGGGGGGAAAGCGGCGGCCGCGTTGATCACCTCTTCGTCCTCGGCCGCAGGCGTCAGGCCGCTGACCAGGCGCTGTGCGGGGCGGTAGATCGCCTCTCGCAGGGCGCGGGCGGTTTCCAGTCCGCCGGATGTGATCGTGATCGGGGCGTCCAGTACTTCCGCCTCCTGGTACCAACGGGCCAGGTCGGCGGGGCGTCGCAGTCGTTCGTACTTCCCGCGCCGGCGCTCCCCCACCGTCGCCACGAAGGCCAGACACAGGCGTCCCGAGAGGAAGTTGAACCGGAGTTCCTCGGCGGGCACGTCATCGGACGGTATTGCCTCCACACTCACGTCACGACTATAACTCGTGACATGTCGAACAGAGTCGAACGCGCACCGCAGTGGTCTCACATCGAAAGCTTCCTGATCGCCCGGGGAGCCGCCGAGATGCCCCATCCGGGCGGCACACTGCTGCAGCACCTGCGCCGCGTCCGGGAGTCACTGGCTGCCTGGGGGGCCGACCTGGCGGTCCAGACGGCGGGGATGTGCCATGCCGCCTATGGCACCGACGGCTTCGACCAGTCCCTGTTGCCGGTGGCCGAGCGGGCGACTCTGGCCGAGCTGATCGGCGGCCGGGCAGAGGCACTGGTGTACCTCTACGCAAGCTGCGACCGTGGGACCGCCTATCCCCGCATCGGACGAGACCGGCTCGTGGTCTTCCGAGACCGCTTCACCGGCCGCGAACACACCCCGACAGCCGGGGACCTACGGGCGTTCCTGGAGATCACCGCCGCCAACGAGCTCGACGTGCTCACCCACAACGAAGACATGGCCCACCAGCACGGGCCGGCCTTGTACCGGCTGTTCGCCCGAGCCGGCGACTGGCTGTCCGCCGCAGCGCGGGACGCCTGCGAACGGCAACTCGGCCGGCACTCCTCCGCGCCGGAACTACGGATCACCGGGCTCGACCACCTTGTGCTGACCGTTGCCGACGTCGAACGCACCGTCGCCTTCTACGAACGCGTCCTGGGCATGCGCCCGATCACCTTCGGTGAAGGCCGCCGCGCCCTGGCCTTCGGAACGAGCAAGATCAACCTCCATGAGGCCGGCCACGAACTCCTGCCACGCGCCGCTCACCCGGCGCCCGGCAGCGCAGACCTCTGCCTTCTGACCGATGCGCCGCAGAGCCAGGTCCTCGACCACTTGGCCGCCTGCGGGGTTGCAGTGGAAGAAGGCCCCGTGCCGCGTACCGGTGCTCAAGGCCCGATCATCAGCACCTACCTGCGCGACCCCGACGGCAACCTGATCGAGATCAGCACCTACGACGTCTCTGCGCAATCCGGCACTCACGTGGTGGCGTAGGTACGCCTGGCCGACGGCATCGGATGCGTCCCGGGCCTCACGGCTCCCCGCCAAGGCGCCGCACTCACGGGCCGAAAGCATGCGCGAGGCTCAGGGGGCCCATACGGTGGAAGGGCAAGTAGCCGGCGCGTGGGTGCCGTGCTCTGCGGGTGCCGCGTGTCGGTTCCGCACAGCACCGGAAAGCGGTCCAGAGATGTCCACAGCATCAGACGCCCCTGTTCTCGACACGCTCGCCGCCATGACCGTCGACTCGATCGAGCGCTGCGGCATGGATGAAGGCACGCTCATCCTCACCCGCATCGCCGCGCTCGCGGCCATGGACGCACCGGCGGTCTCCTACCTCGCCCACGTCGGTCCTGCCATCAAGGCCAACCTGACGCTCGAGCAGGTGCAAGACGTTCTCGTGGCGATCGCCCCCGTTGTGGGCACGGCACGCGTCATGGCGGCAGCAGGTCACATCACCGAGGCGCTCGGCTTCGCCGTCGCGGTGGCCGAGTCCGACGCCGAAACAATTGCCGCTGCCGAAGCCCGGAGCCGGCGCAAGTCCTGAGCGAAACCGGCCCGACCGGCAGGAAGCTGCCCAGCAAACACCGAGATGCCTCCGTCCGGAGAAACTGACGCTTCATCACAGACACAGCAGCAAGGGCCCGCCGGAATTCTCCGGCGGGCCCTTGCTGCTGGATTGCTTATACGGCTCAGACGGCCGGGGACAGCTTCGGGTTGGCGCCGTGCTGGTTCGGCTCCGGCTGGCCGTCGGTGGCGAGGAAGACGATCAGGATGATCGTGCCCACCAGCGGGATGAGGGAGATGAGGATCCACCAGCCGGACTTGCCCGTGTCGTGCAGCCGTCGGACCGTGACACCGAGGCCGGGGAGCAGGACGGCGAGGGTGTAGAGCAGTCCGAGGATGCTTGTGCCCGCGGCGTTGTCGATGATTGCCAGCACGATGCTGATGATCACGTTGAACAGGAAGAACATCCAGTATTCCTGCCGACGCGCGCGGCCGCTGAACACCGCGTACTTCTTCAGTACGTCCACGTACCAGTGCATTCTTGTCCCCCCAGGGATCACGGCGATGCCCGATCTCTATGGGATCGGGCCAACGTGGCCGGAATCTATGAGCTTGGTGTGTGCTGGTCAAGCCGTTACCTTGCCGCGGCCGTTCAGTGATCAGGGAAAGGGGTCGGGGCAGGCAGAGGATTGGACTGGCAACTCGACGATCCTGCCGGGCAGGGGGTTGCTGCGGTCCGCCCGGTCCGGGACGAGATCGAGCAACGGATCCGGGGTCTGGTGGCCGACCTGCTCGGCTGAAATCACGACCGGAGTCCGCGACTACCTGGAGTCGGCGCCGGCCATCAGCATCCGGAGGGGACCTGCATGCATGACACAGCCGACTTCATGGCGGAGACCTACGCGCTCGGCGCCGGGCCGTGGACGATGACGCCCGTCACCCGTGGCGCGTTGGGCCAGATCTGGAAGTTATCCGGAAACGGCTCCTCATGGGCGGTAAAGGAACTTCTCTTCGGCTGCGACGAAGAACAGGTCCGCCGGGAGGCCGCACTGCGGCACGCCACGGAGAACCTGGGAATCGCATCACCGCGGCTCGTCCCCAATCGCCACGGCGCCTACGTCTCGCAACTCGCCGCATCTTCGGGCGGGTCGTACGTGAAGCTGTACGACTGGATCGACGGCACCGAGGCGGACGCGTCCGATCCGGAGATCCTGGACTGGTTCGGCCGGACCATGGCACTCCTCCACAGGGCAGGAGAGGGCGCGAGCCAGAGGCCCGATTCCTGGTACGAGCAGTGCCCTCGGGACGCCGACTGGAAAGACCTGCACAAGAAGGTTCACCGCGCCGGACTGCCGTGGTCGGACGCGTTGGGCCGGTTCATCGCCGGTACAGCGGCAGAGTTGGCGCACTGGGTGACGCCGACCGACCCCGGTGATCTGGTGACGTCACACCTCGATCTGCAGCCCCAGAACGTTCTCGTCGGCCCGGACGGGCCGGTCCTCCTCGACTGGGACAACGCCGGGTCCGCTTCGGCGGAACGAGAGTTCGCACGTGCCGTGTACGTGTGGTCGGGCGGCAACCGGGTGAACACCGATTCCGCCCGGCGATTGGTACGGGCGTACCGGAGTGCCGGAGGCCGCGCCACCATCAAGGGGCCGCAGTCGTTCTCGATGCTTTTCGCGACGACCTTGAACTTCGTCCACGTACAGGCCGAGTGCGCCATCGATCCGACCGTGACCGCCGCGCAGCGCGAGTTCGCGAGCAACCAGGTCGTCGCTTCTTTGGGCAGCGTGCCGGACCTGGCGGCCGTTTCCCGGCTGACCTCGGCGCTCAAGGCGGTGTGGTGACCGGCCGCGGTACGGGCCCACGTCCGGGATCTTCGGTTCCCGCGGCCCGGACGTCACGCGGGTGCCGGGCCGCGGGGACCTTGTCCCACCTGTTGATGACGAACTTCTTGCTGGCGAACTTCCACCCGCTGACGGCGAAGTCCTCCTTCTCGATGGCGAAGTCCTACTTGCTCATGGCGAAGCGCATCAGGGCATGCTCGTCACCCTGCTTGATCTTCCCCGTCACATTGATCACCTCGAGCTTCCAGCTGTTGCCGACGCGCATGGCTTTGGCCACGGCGCAGCCGTTGTCCTGGGTGAGCAGACTCGGCCAGATGTCGGCGACCTGCTGAGAGCTGCCCCCGGTCGCGTCGTACACCTTGAAGCTGATGTTGCGCGCCTTCTGGAAGGAACTGCCCTTCTTGAAGGCGGCGGCGACGAACACGATCGACGTGATGTGCGGCGGTATCCGCGCGAACTCGACCGTCACCGTCTCGTCGTCGCCGTCGCCGCGCCCGGTCTGGTTGTCGCCGCTGTGCACCAGGGAGCCGTTGCCCATGGGGTCCAGCGAGTCGAGGCCCGCGAGGCGCACCGGGTCCGTGCCCTGCATGGCGACGGCGATCAGGTCGAGGTCGGTGCCGGCCTTGCGGCGGAGCACGCCCATCACCCCGCCGCTGGTGCCGGCGGTGGGGTCCCAGGACACTCCGATGGACAGATGGGTCACTCCGTCCAGATCCGCCGGGCCGTCTTCCTTCGTGAGCGTAATCATGTGTGAGTCATCCTCTGGGTGACGGGACTTCGACACGCAAAGTGTGCCTGGGACTTCGCCGTTCTACTCGACTGGTTCGTCACGAGCCGGCACCGAGACCGTGCAGGCGGTGGAGCACCCCGCGCATCCGCGCGGGCGGTTGAGGCGTCCAAGCCGGTATGGACCCGGAGAAGCCGCAGCAGCAGCCCGCCGAGGGGTGTCTCACCGTCGCGGTCCGTCTGCCCGTGCGGATCGTCGTGCTCGTCCTGGTCGTGCCGGTGCGCATGGTGTGGGACGCGCTGGTCGTCTGCGGGAGGTTCCTGCGGGACACCGTTCTGCGGCCGGTGGGCCGGGCCCTGCTGTTGGTGGGCCGGGCGGTGTTCGTATGGCCGTGGGTGATGCTGTGGCGGTACGTCCTCGTGCCGCTCGGCCGAGGAGTCGCCCGGCTGGGCCAAGTCCTCGTCGTCGTACCGGCGGTGTGGGTCCACCGGCGTGTGCTGACGCCCCTCGGGCACGGCCTCGCCTGGGTGTACGCGCGCGTGCTGACCCCGGCAGGGCATGCCGTCACCCGGGTGTTCAAGGGCATCGGATACGTCCTCGCCGCCCTCGGGGCCGGGGCGTACGCGGTGCTGGCGTGGCTCGTGCGGTATCTGGTCGTCGCGCCGGCGGTGTGGATCCACCACCATGTGCTGACGCCCGTCGGGCACGGGATCGCCTGGGTCGCAGGTGGTCTCGCGTGGCTCGTCCGCATGATCTTCACCGGCATCGGGATCGCCCTCTACTGGACCGTGCGCGTCCTGGTCGTGCTGCCCGCGCTCGCCCTGTGGCGGTGGATCCTCACCCCGGCCGGACGTGTCCTCGCCGTCGTCGGGCGTGAGATCCGGGACGCGCTCGGGCATGCCTGGCGCATCGCCGGGCACATCTCGCTCGCCGTGGGCCGGTTCCTCGGCACCCTCTTCCGGTGGATCTTCGTGGAGCCGGTGCGGTGGGTGTACCGGAACGTGCTGACACCGGTCGGGCACGTCGTACGGGACACCGTCCTGCGGCCCGCAGCCGAGGCTGCGCGCAGCGTGGGCCGGGTCGCGCGGCAGGCGCTTGCCTCCGCGCGCGAGTCCGCACGACAGGCCCGGGCCGACTTCCGCCGCATGCTCCTCGGCGACCCCGGCGAGCCATTGGCGGTCTCCCGGCGGGAACCTGCGGCCGGTGAGACACGTACTCTAGGTAGCAGTACGACCGCTCTCACGAAGGACTGAACGACACTGGGCAAGCGACAGCCCGAAGGCCCGCCGCCCGCACCCGCGGTGCAGCGCATCCGACTGCGCTACACCAAGCGCGGCCGCCTCCGGTTCACCAGCCACCGTGACTTCCAGCGCGCCTTCGAGCGTGCGCTGCGCCGTGCCGAGGTGCCGATGGCGTACTCGGCGGGGTTCACGCCGCATCCGAAGGTGTCGTACGCCAATGCCGCACCCACCGGCACGGGCAGTGAGGCGGAGTACCTGGAGATCGCGCTCACCGAGGCGCGCGACCCGGAGAAGCTGCGCGAGCTCCTCGACGAGTCGTTGCCCGCCGGGCTCGACATCGTCGAGGCGGTCGAGGCCCGTACGTCGGGGCTCGCCGACCGGCTCACGGGGTCGGTGTGGGAGCTGCGCCTGGACGGCGTTCCGCCCGCGGACGCCGACCGCGCGGTGGCGGCTTTCAAGGCGGCCGGGACCGTCGAGGTCCAGCGCATGACCAAGAATGGTGTTCGCACCTTCGACGCCCGCTCCGCGGTCGCAAGCCTTGAGAACCTGGAGAACGCGAAAACGCACAGTTCGCAGGCTGATAGGCCGACGGACCAGCCCTGTGCGATACTGCGGCTGGTTGTTCGGCACGTGACGCCTGCCGTACGACCCGACGACGTCCTGTCCGGTCTCCGCGCCGTGGCCGACCTGGCGCCGCCGGTCCCCGCAGCGGTGACCAGGCTGGCGCAGGGGCTGTTCGATGAAGAGACCGGCACGGTGACCGACCCGCTCGCGCCCGACCGCGAGGCAGCAGCGACCGAGCCCCACACGGCCGCCGCCACTGCCGCCGCGACGGCGCCGGAGTAAGGAAGGTTCCGCGTAGGGACGGACGTCGTAGCGCCGCCCTCGTACTCGGGAGCCACCTGGGTCGGGCAGCGCACCGACCAGAAGACTTTCGCCAGGCCGTACGTACATGGCGTACGGAACCGGCGAGACAGGACACAGAGAGCTCCCGTGCGGCGCCCGCGCCCCGGACGGCGGCACCGCGCATCGCGCGAGCCGCGGACGTCACCGGCGATGCCGGACCAGGCGCGGCGCCCGGGAGCCTGACGGGAGAAACGCCCGCATGCTCGAACCGAACGAGCCCATCGAGGGTTCCGAAAACAACACCCCCAGCGACACCCTGCCGCCGCGCCGCCGGCGCCGCGCCGCGTCGCGCCCGGCGGGTCCGCCGACGGCCGCGGCCGATGCCGCGACGACCGAGTCCACGACGGCCGAGGCCGTGACCGGGACGGCGTCCGCCATACCGGCCGCGGAGACCACGAGCGTCGTGGAGGCCGTGCAGCCTGCCGAGGCCGTGACGGCTGCGGAGGCCACTGGGGCGGAAGAGATCGAAGAGACGGAGGCGGTGGCCGAGGCCGCCGTGTCCGATGAGGCCGAGGTGCCTGAGGCCGCCGAGGCCGAGGCCGTCGGGGAGGAGGCCGCGCCGCGTCCTGCGCGTCGTCGTGCCACGCGTCGTGTGTCGGCGCCTGCCGGTGCGCTGGAGGCTGCCGAGGCGGTCGAGGTGGTGGTGCCTGCCGGTGCCGAGAGTGCCGAGGTGCCTGAGGCCGTTGCGGCCGAGGTGGAGCCGGTCGTGGAGGAGGCGGCGCCGCGTCGTACGCGTCGTCGTGCCACCCGCCGCGTGACCTCGCCCACTGAGGCGTCCGAGGCCGCTGAGGCTCCCGTGGCCCAGTCCGCCGTCGCGGTCGCCGAGGCACCGGTGAGCGAGGAGGCCGAGCCGGCCCTCGCCGCCGGGATCCCCGCGGCCGAGGAGGCCGCCCCTCGCCGTACCCGCCGTCGGGCCACCCGCCGGGTGTCCGCGCCCGCCGGTGCTCCCGCGGACGAAGCCGCCGAAACGCCTGTGGAGGCGCCCGTGACCGTCGCCGAGGAGACCGAGGCCGAGGAGACCGTGACCGCGGTGGCAGCCGAGATCCCGGCCCCGTCGCAGCCGGAGCCGGTCGCCGAGGACGCCGCCCCGCGGCGCTCCCGCCGTCGCGTCGTCCGCAAGGCCGCCACCGGCTTCTCCGAGCCCGCGCGGCCGGCCGTCGAGGAGTCGCCGGAGGCCGTGCAGCGGCCCGCGCGGCCCGCTGTCGCCGTGTTCCAGGCACCGGTGTTCACCGAGCCGATGTTCCAGACCCCGGAGCGGGCCGCCGCTGCCGCTGCCGCCGAGGCCGCGGAGCAGGAGGAGGTCCCCGAGGAGGAGATGGCAGCGCAGCCCCGCCGCCGTCGTCGCCGGGGCGGTGACGAGGAGCCCGTGGCCGTGACGGCCGAGACCACCGACGAGGTGGAGGAGGCCGAGGAGCCGGAGGACTCCGCCGAGGGCGAGGAGACCGACGAGACCGAGGAGACCGGTTCGCGCCGGCGCCGCCGTCGCGGTGGCCGTCGCCGTCGCCGCGGTGAGGCCGCCGAGGGTGATTCCGCGGAGGCCGAGGAGACCGAGGAACTCGCCGCCGAGCAGGCTGCACAGGACGCCGAGGACACCGCCGAGCAGGTGGATGAGGACACCGAGGAGGCGGAGGAGGAGCACGGCGAGGCGTCCGGGTCCTCCAGCAGCCGTCGTCGCCGCCGTCGTCGTCGTCGCGCCGGTGACACGGCCGTCGACACCGAGCCGTCGTCCGACGACCCGGAGCGCACGGTCGTCAAGGTCCGCGAGCCGCGCAAGAAGGACGAGCACCCGTCCGACGAGGTGCAGTCCATCAAGGGCTCGACCCGTCTGGAGGCCAAGAAGCAGCGCCGCCGCGAGGGGCGCGAGCAGGGCCGCCGCCGAGTGCCGATCATCACCGAGGCCGAGTTCCTCGCTCGCCGCGAGGCCGTCGAGCGCGTGATGGTCGTCCGGCAGAACGGCGACCGTACGCAGATCGGCGTCCTGGAGGACGGCGTGCTCGTCGAGCACTACGTCAACAAGGAGCAGTCGACCTCGTACGTCGGAAATGTCTACCTCGGCAAGGTCCAGAACGTCCTGCCGTCGATGGAGGCCGCCTTCATCGACATCGGCAAGGGGCGCAACGCCGTCCTGTACGCCGGTGAGGTCAACTTCGAGGCCCTCGGCCTCGCGAACGGGCCGCGCCGCATCGAGTCCGCCCTGAAGTCGGGCCAGTCGGTCCTCGTCCAGGTCACCAAGGACCCGATCGGACACAAGGGCGCCCGTCTGACCAGCCAGGTCTCCCTGCCCGGCCGCTACCTCGTGTACGTGCCCGAGGGCTCGATGACCGGCATCAGCCGCAAGCTGCCCGACACCGAGCGGGCCCGGCTGAAGACCATCCTCAAGAAGATCGTCCCCGAGGACGCGGGTGTCATCGTGCGCACCGCCGCCGAGGGCGCGAGCGAGGAGGAGCTGCGCCGGGACGTCGAGCGGCTGCAGTCGCAGTGGGAGGACATCCAGAAGAAGTCGAAGAGCGGCGGCAGCTCAAGTGCACCGACGCTGCTGTACGGCGAGCCGGACATGACCGTCCGGGTCGTGCGCGACATCTTCAACGAGGACTTCTCCAAGGTCATCGTCAGCGGTGACGACGCGTGGCAGACCATTCACGGGTATGTCTCGCACGTCGCGCCCGACCTGGCGGAGCGGCTGCAGAGGTGGACCTCCGAGATCGACGTCTTCGCCACGTACCGGATCGACGAGCAGCTCGCCAAGGCGCTGGACCGCAAGGTCTGGCTGCCCAGCGGCGGTTCGCTGGTGATCGACCGGACCGAGGCGATGGTCGTCATCGACGTCAACACCGGCAAGTTCACCGGTCAGGGCGGCAACCTCGAGGAGACCGTCACCAGGAACAACCTGGAGGCGGCCGAGGAGATCGTGCGCCAGCTGCGGCTGCGCGACCTCGGCGGCATCATCGTCATCGACTTCATCGACATGGTGCTGGAGTCCAACCGGGACCTGGTGCTGCGGCGCCTGCTGGAGTGCCTGGGCCGGGACCGTACGAAGCACCAGGTCGCCGAGGTGACCTCGCTGGGTCTGGTGCAGATGACCCGCAAGCGCGTCGGGCAGGGTCTGCTGGAGTCCTTCTCCGAGACCTGCGTCCACTGCAACGGCCGTGGCGTGATCGTGCACATGGAGCAGGCGGCCGCCGTCGGCGCCGGCAAGCGCAAGAAGCGCGGCCGGGGCGGAGCCGAGGCCGAGCCCGAGACGCACGAGGCGGTGGCCGCGGAGGTCGAGGAGGCCGTCGAGGCCGTGCCGGCCGCCGTGGAGACCGAGGTCGAAGTGGCCGCCGAGGTCGCGGTCCCGGCTGCGCTGCCCGAGCCTGCGTTCGCGCCGGACGAGGAGCTGTACAGCAGCGTCGCCGAGGCCGAGGCCGCCGTTTCCCGGGGCCGTTCGCGGCGCCGGGTGACCCGGCGGGCGTCTGCTCCGGCGGGCGCACCGCGGACCGAGGAGCGGGCACCGAAGTCCCGTACGGACGAGCGCGCACCGAAGTCGCGGGATGCCGCGGAGGCGGAGCCGGTGGCGGCCGAGGACCCGGTCGTCGAGGCGCCCGCGCCGGTCGAGGAGGAGGCCGCGCCCAAGGGCCGTACGCGCCGCCGTGCCACCCGCCGGGTGTCGGCGCCGACCGGTACGCCGGCGGAGGCCGTGGTGACGGTCGCCGAGCCTGAGCCGGAGGCCGCCGAGGCTCCGGCCGAGCCCGTGGCCGAGCAGGCCGCCGAGCCGGTCGAGGCAGCCGTCGAGGCACCCGTCGAGAGTGCCGCCCCGGCCCGTCCGCGCCGCCGCGCCGTGCGCAAGACCACCGCGCCCACCTCGTCCGAGGAGACGGCGGTCGTGGTCGTCCCGTCGGCGGCGGAGGCTCCCGGGGAGCCGGGGACCGAGGTTCCTGCGGAGGCCGAGGCGTCGGCGCCCGCCAAGAAGGCGGCCCGCAAGACCGCCAAGAAGGCGACGGCGAAGAAGGCCGCGACCAAGAAGACGACGGCCAAGAAGACGGCCGCCAAGAAGACCGTCGCGAAGAAGACGACCGCCAAGAAGGCGGCGGCGAAGAAGACGGCTGCGGCCGAGCAGCAGTCTCAGCCGACGGTCTCGGTGGCCACGGAGGACTGACCCGGCCCTCACCCATGGGGCGCCGCGGACACGGAAGCGCGGGGGGGCCGGGCCCGGTTGGTGCTCGGGGGGGGACAGGGTCGCGCGGGGCGAGGGGCGGGGGGGGGGCGCGGCG
>NZ_JBEOZU010000033.1:57517-102386 GCF_040298185.1 Streptomyces sp. NPDC001634
CCGGGGGGCGCCGTCCCACCGGCCCCCGGCCCCCCCCCCCCCGGCCCCCCCCCGCTTCTGCCTGCGCCGGCCGTCGAAGGCCGGCGCATGTGCACCCGATGGGCGACAAGCACGGCGCCGCCCCAGGCGCGCCCGTGCTGTCCACCGTCGAGAAACTCATCGGACTGGGCACCGACTTACGCCGTCGTCGCCTGCCCCACGGTCCTGCACGAGGAGGTCGGCCTGCGGCTCGCCGAGGCCGGTGTCTGTGCGCCGGTCGAGAACCCCGCGGTGGCGCCGGAGACGCTCTTGCGCACGGACTTCTGGCCCACATCGGTCAGGACGCGCAACCTGCGCCGGTCGCGCTCCGCGTTTGCAGGGCTGTGCCGGCAGATGGAGTCGCTGACCGGCCGGCGACAACGAGCGGGGTTGGCCGAACCAGCAGCAGATTCGGCCAACCCCGCTCGTTTCAGGGGGACTTGGTTGCCCGGATTACGGCCGCTCGGCCTCCGGCAGAGCCGGGAACGCTTCATGAAGGGCCTCGCGCCAGTCGCGGATCGGCTCGATCCCGATGGCCGTCAGCGGTCGTGGCCGAGGACGCCGGGGCCGGTCGGGGGGCCGGGCGAACGCAGGCGGCGCTGGTTGGTCGGGCGGACCCGCTCGGGGTCCGCGCCGAGCAGCCGGAAGATCTCCCGGGTGAGGCAGAACCAGGTGGTCTCGCCGCCGCTGGCGCCGTGGTGGATCCCGGCCGACGCGGCACCGGCCACCGCGGAGCGCCCGAGGCGGACCAGCCGGTCGGCGAGGTCGACGGTCCACGTGGGCCGGCCGCGCTGGTCGTCGACCACGTCGAGGTTGTCCTTGACGCCCTCCAGCTTGATCATCGTACGGACGAAAATTGCCGCCACCCGCGCCGTACAGCCACGCCGTGACGGAGGGCCGCTATCGCTTCGGTACGTGGATGTCCGTGCTGCTCAGCGTTTGCGGCCGGTCAGTGAAGACCCTCAGTCGTACCCGCAGGCGCTCCCGGTTCGGGAGGGGGAAGCGTCCGTTGCCGGGCACGAGGACGTAACGCGCCGACTGGTGCGGGCCCAGCACGGACGGGCCGCTGCGGACGGTCCAGTACGCCGACGCGCCCCCGCCGGTGCTGGACGCGAAGTTCGGGGCCAGTGCGGTGTCACCGGTGTTCGTCGCCTGCACGGTGAGCCCGCTGATCCCGCTGCTGTTGCCCTGTACGTCACTGACCGCCAGCCGGATCGGAGGCCCGCTCGCGGCGGCGATCGCCACGCAGACGGCGGCCGGAGCCAGCACGGCCACCATCACCGCCGCGCTGACCGCTCGCCCTCGGCCCAGCGGCAGCCGGGGCTGCCAGGCCGACGCGAAGGCGGACCCGGGGGCGGTGGCGGCGGCCGCGATCCACAGCGGGGTCATCATCAGGTAGTAGCCGTCCTGCGACCGCGTGGCCAGGTAGAACGCGCACCACGGCAGTACGACGGCGGCCGGGCCCAGCCGCCGTACGAACAGCCCGAACAGCACGAGCAGCCCGGCGGCCAGCAGCATGCTGCCGTACGAGTAGAAGTCCAGCCGACTGCTGCCGTTGGAGAAGTAGTACGACAGGCCCATGATGCCCTGGCCGTGCAGCACTCCGTGCTGGGTGAACGGCAGGAGCAGGCCGGAGACCCAGGCCCGGGGGCTCTGCATGATGAAGTAGGCGTTGGCGGCCAGCGCCACGACCACCGCGATCCCGGTGAAGCGTGCGACCACGCCGAGCGCGGCCCGCGCCGACAGCTCGCCGCGCCGCAGCGCGTACACACCGACCAGCAGGAACGGCGTCAGGAACCACGGCAGTTGTTGCGTCGCGCACGCGGCCCCGAGGAACCCGGCGCGGACGATGTCCGAGCGGCTGAGCCGCCCCCCGGCGCCGATCGAGGGCCAGCGGATCACCACCGGAATGAGCAGCACGAGCGCCGGTATCGCCGGGTAGCCCATGGCCGCGTACGCCTTGAGCATGGGGAAGCCCAGGGTGACCGCCGTCGCGGCCGACCGCCACGGCGTCGGCAGCAGCGCCCACAGCACCGCGGCGCCGACCATCAGCAGCACCGTCGGGACGAACGTGATCGCCTTGGCGCCGATCAGCGCATACACGGGGGCGTTCAGCAGTACCGCCAGCGGCGGATACGCAAAGGCGTAGTCGGCGCCGCCCGACATCGTCTTCGTCACACCGACGTGGCTGCGCTGGAACACCCACGGCCACTCGTGCCCGTACACCGCATGCCCGTGCACCAGCTCGTGCGTGGCCTGGGTCATCAGCACCGTCTCGTCGTTCATCGCGCTGCCGAGGACGTACGAGCACAGGGCCAGCATCATGCCGAGGAGCAGCACCCCCGCGTCGACCAGCACCAGAGCGCGACGGTTGCGCACGGCGAGGGCAAGGATGCCCAGGATCAGGATCCCGGCGTACCCGAGCGTGATCAGCCCGCCGACCGCCGGCCGGATCGCGATCGCCGTGGACCAGTCGCTGCGCATGCCGATGAACAGGCTGATGACGGCGAGCAGCGTGATCGCGCGGTGCAGCGGCGCTGGGACAGTCGGCGATGGCGGATCCAGGCGGACCGGCGCGGCATCGGTGGCAGTGGCGCCTGCCGTCTTGTTCATGTGGGGTGTACCTCGGGCAGGCGGATCGTGATCGGATGAGGCTGCTCTTGCAGTAGAAGCTCGCCATCTTATCGGTATCGGTGGCCGAGTTTTCCTAGGAGAATCCTGTGACCAGCCGGCAGGCGGCCATATTGCTGGTGTCCGGGATCGGAATGGCGAGGCCCTCGGGTTCCCGGCCGTAGAGGCTGAACATGAATGTGCCGTTGAGTCGGCAGCGTACGGCCAGGCGGCTGTTGACCGGGTCGATGGCCACTGTGGTGCGGTCGGCTCCGGAGACCGGGCTGAACTTGGTTGTTGGCCGAGCGTTCGTCGCCGCTGTATTGGCGGAATTCGCCGGGGAGTTGTCTGGAACCTTGGAAGAGGCCGAATCGGATGCTGTGGACTGGCGATCCGTTCTTGCCTTTTTGGAAGAGCTTCCCAGCCTGGGCGACCCGGGTAATGAGATCATCAATTATCTGGGTCCTGTCATGGCTGGCAGATTTCAGGAAATGCGCCCTCGCGGACAGAGGCGCACCGTGCCATGCGCCGGGGGCCTTTCGACCGCGCACGCAGGGACGAACCCCGGGTGACGGCGGAGCGTGACGGCTGAGTCCCGAGCGGTCCGCACAGAGCCCGGTTTGACCCCTCAAGCCGGGCCCCGTAACCTTGACCGTCGGCATGTCGACTGACGTGCCACATCCCCGTAAACCTCTTCCTCCCGAGCGCCGGGCGCCTCGGGAGAGGCCGTGCGCAGTGCCGGGCGGCTGGACTGCGGGGGTGCCGTTCCCGAGCGAGAGAGTGAGATCCGCGTGTACGCCATCGTGCGCAGCGGTGGTCGCCAGCACAAGGTTGCTGTCGGCGACATCGTTGAGGTTGACAAGATTTCCACTGCCAAGGTTGGCGACACGGTCGAGCTCTCGACCCTGCTCGTTGTCGACGGCGACGCCGTGACCAGCGACCCGTGGGTGCTGGCCGGCATCAAGGTCCAGGCCGAGGTCGTGGACCACCACAAGGGCCAGAAGATCGACATTCTGCGCTACAAGAACAAGACCGGCTACCGCCGTCGTCAGGGCCACCGCCAGCAGTACACGGCGATCAAGGTCACGTCGATCCCCACGGCTGCGAAGTAAGGGACTGAGGAGAGATGGCACACAAGAAGGGCGCATCGTCCACCCGGAACGGTCGCGACTCCAACGCCCAGCGGCTCGGCGTGAAGCGCTTCGGCGGTCAGGTCGTGAACGCGGGTGAGATCCTGGTCCGCCAGCGCGGCACCCACTTCCACCCGGGCGCGGGCGTCGGCCGCGGCGGCGACGACACGCTGTTCGCGCTGCAGGCCGGTGCGGTGGAGTTCGGTACCCACCGTGGCCGCAAGGTCGTGAACATCGTTCCGGTCGCCTGACCCGAGCGATCCGTTCGAACCTTTCGCGAGGCGGACCTCACTTCCCGGGCGGGAAGGCGGGTCCGCCTTTCGCTTGTTTGTCTGTTCGTCGTAACCAGCACCACTATGTTTCTGGAGGCACTGCACCATGACCACCTTCGTGGACCGCGTCGATCTGCATGTCGCCGCGGGTAACGGAGGCCACGGCTGTGCCTCCGTGCACCGGGAGAAGTTCAAGCCGCTCGGCGGCCCCGACGGCGGCAACGGCGGCCGTGGCGGCGATGTGATCCTCACCGTCGACCAGTCGGTCACCACGCTGCTCGACTACCACCATTCCCCGCACCGCAAGGCCACCAACGGCAAGCCCGGTGAGGGCGGCTTCCGTTCCGGCAAGGACGGCCAGGACCTGGTCCTGACGGTGCCGGACGGCACGGTCGTGCTCGACAAGGCGGGCAACGTGCTGGCGGACCTGGTCGGGCACGGGACGTCGTACATCGCCGCCCAGGGCGGTCGCGGCGGCCTCGGCAACGCGGCGCTGGCCTCCGCCCGCCGCAAGGCGCCCGGCTTCGCCCTGCTCGGCGAGCCCGGTGACCTCCAGGACATCGTGCTGGAGCTGAAGACGGTCGCGGACGTGGCCCTCGTCGGCTACCCCAGTGCGGGCAAGTCCTCGCTCATCTCCGTGCTGTCGGCCGCCAAGCCGAAGATCGCCGACTATCCGTTCACCACCCTGGTCCCGAACCTGGGCGTGGTCACCGCGGGCGAGACCGTGTACACCATCGCGGACGTGCCGGGACTCATCCCCGGCGCCAGCCAGGGCAAGGGGCTTGGCCTGGAGTTCCTGCGGCACGTCGAGCGGTGCAGCGTGCTGGTGCATGTGCTGGACACGGCCACGCTGGAGTCCGACCGCGACCCCGTCTCCGACCTCGACGTCATTGAGGAGGAGCTGAAGCAGTACGGCGGCCTCGGCGACCGTCCGCGGATCGTCGTCCTCAACAAGATCGACGTACCGGACGGCAAGGACCTGGCCGAGATGGTGCGCCCGGACCTGGAGGCCCGCGGATACCGAGTCTTCGAGGTGTCCGCCGTGGCCCACCTCGGGCTCAAGGAGCTGTCCTACGCCCTCGCCGACCTGGTCGCGAAGGCACGGGCCGCCAAGCCCAAGGAGGAGGCGACCCGGATCGTCATCCGGCCGAAGGCCGTCGACGACGCAGGCTTCACCGTCGTACGCGAGGAGGACGGCCTCTACCGCGTGCGCGGCGAGAAGCCGGAGCGGTGGGTGCGGCAGACCGACTTCAACAACGACGAGGCCGTCGGCTACCTCGCCGACCGGCTCAACCGCCTCGGTGTCGAGGAGGAGTTGATGAAGGCGGGCGCCCGGTCCGGCGACGGTGTCGCCATCGGGCCCGAGGACAACGCGGTCGTCTTCGACTGGGAGCCGACGGTGATGGCGGGCGCGGAGATGCTGGGCCGACGGGGTGAGGACCACCGCCTCGAGGGCGTGCGGCCTGCCGCCCAGCGACGCCGGGACCGGCAGGCGGAACGGGACGAGGCGCAGCAGGAGTTCGACGGCTTCGAGCCGTTCTGACGGACGACGGGGTCTGGTTGCCCGGTCCCTCACGCCGGCCGAGACGGACGTTCCGTGCACCAGACCCCTCCCAAGGAACTCGTCCGGGTTCTCGGTCACCGAGCGCTCAAGCGGCTGCGCTGTCGGCGAGCACCCCCGCGTCCGGCCCGCCGTGACCGGAATGCAATACCGATGAATTTCCTATGAGAATGCGCGAGAAACCTGTTGAAAATGCACGAGAATCCTGTGGAGCTACTCACGGCAAATTCGGACAGTTCGACCGTGCTCCTCGGTATTCGGTGAAGGTGCAAGATAAATAGAGGGTTGCGCTCACATAAACAGCACAGGGCGTTCGCCTTGCACTCCGCTTACCTTGGGTGCAAGCATTCCGGGGTTCCCTGAAGCCCCGAGGTAGGTCACCTGTGTCTGAGCGCATAGCCAAGCCCCGTACCACCGCAGTGATCCTGGCCGGTGGCACCGGTCAGCGCGTGGGTCTGTCGATTCCGAAGCAGTTGCTGAAGATCGCGGGCAAGGCGGTGATCGAGCACACGCTGACCACCTTCGAGAGCGCCGACTCCATCGACGACGTCATCGTGCTGATGGCGCCCGGCTTTGTGCCGGACGTCGAGAAGATCGTCGCCAGGGCGGGCTTCAGCAAGGTGACCCACATCATCGAGGGCGGCTCCACGCGCAACGAGACCACCGAACGCGCCATCGCGCTGCTCGGCGAGGGCCTGGCCGCGGGGGAGGACCGCAACATCCTGTTCCACGACGCCGTACGCCCCCTGCTGTCGCGCCGCGTCATCGACGACTGTGTCGCGGCCCTGGAGCGCTACCAGGCCGTGGACGTCGCCATCCCGTCCGCCGACACCGTCATCGTGACCCGCACGCACGGTGGGGACGGCGAGTTCATCACCGAGATCCCGGACCGCTCCCGGCTGCGCCGCGGCCAGACCCCGCAGGCCTTCAGGCTGTCCACGATCCGCCGCGCCTACGAGATCGCCGCGGGTGACCCCAACTTCCAGGCCACCGACGACTGTTCCGTCGTGCTCAAGTACCTGCCGGACGTGCCGATCCACGTCGTCGCAGGTGACGAGTACAACATGAAGGTCACGCAGCCCGTCGACGTGTTCATCGCCGACAAGCTGTTCCAGCTCGCCTCCACCGCCGCACCGGAACAGATCGGCGAGGAGGCCTACCGCGACCTGCTGGGCGGCAGGACCGTCGTCGTCTTCGGCGGTTCCTACGGCATCGGCAAGGACATCGCCGAACTCGCCGAGTCCTACGGCGCCACGGTGTACGCGCTGGGCCGCTCCACCACCGGCACGCACGTCGAGAACCCGGACGAGGTCGACGACGCGCTGTCCACGGCGTATGCCGAGACCGGGCGCATCGACTACGTCGTCAACACCGCCGGCGTGCTGCGCATCGGCAAGCTCGCCGAGAGCGACAACGCGACCATCGAGGAAGCGCTGAAGGTCAACTACCTGGCCCCGGTGCAGATCGCGCGCTCCTCCTGCAAGTACCTCGCCGAGACCAAGGGCCAGCTGCTGCTCTACACCTCCAGCAGCTACACCCGCGGCCGCGCCGAGTACAGCCTCTACTCCTCGACGAAGGCCGCCATGGTGAACCTCACCCAGGCCCTGTCCGACGAGTGGGCCGCCGACGGCATCCGCGTCAACTGCATCAACCCGGAGCGCACCGCCACCCCGATGCGCACCAAGGCCTTCGGCCGGGAGCCCGAGGGCACGCTGCTCTCCTCAGTGGCCGTGGCGCGTACCTCGCTCGATGTCCTCGTCTCCGAACTCACCGGTCATGTCATCGACGTACGCCGGCAGGACCCGACGGCGGGTGCGGGCCGGGTGGGCGGCTTCGAGGCGGCCCTGGCCGGCGTCCTGGACCGACAGGACGACGTGGCGTAATCGTCGGTCAATTGATTTCGGGTTTTCAGGCCTCTGTGATTGCGCAATGAATGCGCGGACGCAGGGGCCTGAATCCGTAAGACTTCAGATCGTTCACAGCGACTTCTCGGCGTCTTTCCAGGTACTTACCCGACCTTTACTCTGTTCCGTCATCGGCACTCTCCTCCAGGAGCAGATTCCACCGTGATATCCACCGCTCTACGCGTTGCCCGGGTGGGCAGTGCTTCCGAGTTGGCCGCGGCGGCCTTCATGATGCTTGGCTATCCCGCGCTGATGCTGGCCGCGCTCCTCCCGAGCGTCGGTGCCTTCGCGGCCGCGGCCGCAGTGACGTACCTCGCGGACCACTATCTGCACCGGCGCGGCAGTTATCTGATCAGCCGCCTCAGCAAGGTGCGGGCCGGTCTCTCCATCCGGTTCCTGATCCGACAGCTGCTGCTGGTCCTGCTCCTGGCCCGGGTCACCCTCGACAGCGACCTGGTCTTCTACGCGGCGATCGCCTGCTTCCTCGGCTTCTACGGCCTCCAGGTCCCGCACGGTGCCCTGGTCACCTTGATAAGCAACGGGCGCAGGATGCCGGTCGCCACCCGCAACGTGGACCTCGGCTCGCGGATCCGGATCCCGGACGCCCCGCCGCAGGGACTGCTGAACCGCGCCGCCGAGAAGGTGCTCCACCTCGACCTCCTGGCGGTCGCCGGCCTGCTGGTCACGGCGGCCACCAGCGACTCCGTCCACGGCTTCGCGGGCCTCTCCGCCACCCTGCTCCTGGCCTTCGTCTACGTGGCCGCGCTCGCCCCGTACGTCCGCGGCAGGAGGACCCCGCCGAAGGCTGTGACCGTACTCGCCGCCGTCGACGGCTGGCTGCGTGAGTACCGCCCCGAGACGGTGCTCTACTTCTCCGGCTCCAAGGACTCGGCGTACCAGGTCAACATGTGGCTGGAGACGATGGAGCAGTTGGAGAGCCGGCCGCTGATCCTCCTGCGCGAGCGCGTCATCCTGCAGAACCTGGCGCCCACCACGGTCCCCGTCATCTGCGTGCCCGGAGGGGTGCACCTGATGAACATGGATTTGTCCTCGGTGCGCGTCGCGCTGTATGCGGCGAACGTCGGCAAGAACATCCACATGCTGCGCGTGCCCACCATGAAGCACGTCTTCATAGGCCACGGCGACAGCGACAAGCTCGCCAGCGTCAACCCGTTCAGCAAGGTGTACGACGAGGTGTGGACCGCGGGGCGCGCCGGCCGCGACCGCTACGCCATCGCCGACGTCGGCGTCCGTGACGAGGACATCGTCGAGGTCGGCCGCCCGCAGCTCGCGCCCATCCAGCCCTGGCAGGGCGTGCCCGAGGGTCCCCGCGGCACAGCCGCCGACGGACACTGCCCCACGATTCTGTACGCCCCCACCTGGGAGGGCTGGGACGACAGCCCCGGCAACACCTCGATCCTGCTGGCAGGCGAAAACATCGTTCGTGCGCTGGTCAAGGCCGATCCGCCGGTCCGCGTCCTCTACAAGCCGCACCCCTTCACCGGCACCCGCAGCACCAAGGCGGCCGCCGCCCACCGGCGGATCACCGCGCTGATCCAGAAAGCGGCCGCCGAGCGCGGAGCCGACCCCCGCTTCCAGGCCGACGCCGCCGCCCAGGCCGAGGCCAAGAGCGAGCTGGCCCGTATCGAAGCCCGGCTCGCCGAGCTGAGCGGCGGCGGCGTAGAGAAACGCGACGAGGCCGAGGCGACCCGCGACGGCCTGGCCGACCTGGCCGAGCACGAGGAGGCCGCCCGGCTGCGCGCCGAGTGGAACGACGCGTACTGGCGCTCCCTCGGCGTCCGGGAGCACCGCGTCATCACGGGCGCCGAGCCGCGCCTGTACGACTGCTTCAACGTCTCCGACGCGATGGTCTCCGACATCTCCAGCGTGGTCTCGGACTTCATCGCGAGCGGCAAGCCGTACGCCGTCACCGACTCCGCGGAGCTGGGTGTCGAGGAGTTCAAGCGGCAGAACACCGCGGTGCGCGCCGCCGTGATCCTGTCCAACTCCGCGCGCGAGCTGGGCGAACTGCTGGCCGCCGTCCACGACCCCGAGGCCGACCCGCTGGGCGCCGCCCGTGAGGAGCTGAAGCGCTACCTGCTGGGCCCGGACGAGCCGACCTCGATCGACCAGTTCAACACCGCGGTGCGCAACCTGGCGCAGAAGGCCGAGATCCGTAACCGCGGCCAGAAGACCGGTGTGCGGGAGGCCGAGCCGGCGAGCCGGGTGCCGGGCCGGCGCACGAAGCCGGTCGACGAGGCGAACGGCGTGGTCAAGGGCTGACCTGCCCGTACGACGACCGCGCACGGGCAAGGCCTGCCTCGCCCACCCGTACTTCCGCGACGCGGCGGCGGGCCTCCCGGCCGACTCGTTCGTGCCGACGGTCCGCGGGACGGGCACGGTCGAGGCCTTCAAGCCGTTGACGGCCGTCCACTTCAAGCGGCTGCGGACGGCGGCGCGGCGGGTGCTGAAGGTGCGACGGGCGGCCTGACGGCGTGCCCGGCTGCCCGTCCGGGTACTGGACCGTTGCGCGGCGCACTCGTCCGTTCGCGTAGATTGCCGGGCGGGAGCCGGATCGATGCGCGAGGGGAAGCACAGCAGGTGGCAGGCGCAAGACAGGCCGTGGAACAGGCCCACAGGATCGTCGTCAAGGTGGGTTCCTCCTCGCTGACCACGGCCGCGGGCGGGCTCGACGCCGACCGTGTCGACGCCCTCGTGGACGTCCTCGCCAAACACCGCAGCGGCGGGGAGAAGGAGATCGTCCTGGTCTCCTCCGGCGCCATCGCCGCAGGTCTCGCCCCCCTCGGCCTGCGCCGCCGCCCCCGGGACCTGGCCCGGCAGCAGGCCGCCGCAAGCGTCGGACAGGGCCTGCTGGTGGCCCGCTACACCGCCTCCTTCGCCCGCTACGGCGTCCGCGTCGGCCAGATCCTGCTGACCAGTGACGACATGAGCCGCCGCGCCCACCACCGCAACGCCTCCCGCACCCTCGACAAGCTCCTCGCGATGGGCGCGTTGCCCGTCGTCAACGAGAACGACACGGTTGCCACGGACGAGATCCGTTTCGGTGACAACGACCGCCTCGCCGCCCTGGTCGCCCATCTCGTACGGGCCGACCTGCTGGTCCTGCTGTCGGACGTGGACGGCGTGTACGACGGGGACCCGAGCAGGCCCGGCACCTCGCGGATAGCGGAGGTGCGGGGCCCGGAAGACCTGGCGCACGTGGAGATCGGCAGCGCCGGCAAGGCCGGCGTGGGAACCGGCGGCATGGCCACCAAGGTCGAGGCGGCCGGTATCGCGGCCGCGGCCGGCATCCCCGTGGTGCTCACCTCCGCCGTCCACGCCGCCGACGCCCTGGCGGGCCGGGACACCGGCACGTACTTCCACCCCACCGGCAAGCGCTCCGCCGACCGGCTGCTGTGGCTGCAGCACGCCTCCGCCCCGCAGGGTGCGCTCACGCTCGACGACGGCGCCGTGCGCGCGGTCGTCGAACGCCGCAAGTCGCTGCTGCCCGCCGGTATCGCGGCGGTCGAGGGAGACTTCACCGCGGGCGACCCCGTGGAACTGCGTGACAGCGAGGGACGGGCGGTGGCGCGCGGCCTCGTCAACTTCGACGCCAAGGAGATCCCCCGGTTGATCGGCCGCTCGACCAGGGAACTGGCGCGCGAACTCGGTCCCGCGTACGAGCGCGAGGTCGTCCACCGGGACGACCTGGTCATCCTGCACCCGTAACGGGCGGAAAGGCCCGCTCCGTGCGCTTGTCCGGTGGGGACGTTCCGCAAAACCGCCCCACGAAGCCCTGCGGCCTGCTCAACTTTGTCTCAGGGACCCATTCCGCACGAGCACGTAAGGAGGCCGTCGTGAGACGAGTGCGCCCTGGGGCGGCGACGTCCCGTGGTGGTGGCACCTCCCGTGGCTCTCGTGGCGGCGGTACCTCCCGTGCGGCCGGTGAGGAGCGCGCGTTGACCAGCGTCGCCGCCGGGGACGCCTACGAGGGGCCCGGCGACCTTCCCCGCCTGTGGCACGTCACGCTCAGCGTCTCCGGCGACGAGGCCCCGCTGAACGAGGTGCGGCGCGCCCTGGAACAGCTCGCCCACGACCACCCCTTCCTGCTCACCAGCCGGTACGCGGGCGACCACGCGGAGATCCGTTACTGGGAGGAGGCCCGCGACCTGCACGACGCCGCTGCGGTCGCGCTGCGTCTGTGGGGCGAGCACCGCCAGACCGCGGGGCTCCCGCCCTGGGAGATCGTCGGCTTGGAGGTCATCGACCGCGAGACCTACCACCAGCGCGTCGCCGAGGGGTACGGACCGCCGCCCGCGACCCCCGTGGGTGTCCATCCCTTTTGAGACCTCCTGAGGCTTCTTGGGGCCCCTTCCGAGCTTGTCTCGGGGTGTGGGATGAACGCTGGACGGGTCCCTCCGGCGCATTACCCTGCCTTCATGACCACGCTCTCGCCGTACGACTCCATGTCCCCGGTCGCCCGGGCCGCCTACCGCGCCCAGGCCGCCGCCGCCGATCTCGCGCCGCTGCCGCGCGCCGAGAAGGACGACGCGCTGCTCGCCGTCGCGGACGCGCTGGAGGTCCGTACGAGCGAGATCGTCGAGGCCAACGCCAAGGACATCGCCAAGGCCCGCGAGGCCGGCACCAGCGAGGCGATCATCGACCGGCTCACGCTCACGCCCGAGCGGATCCGGGCCATCGCCTCCGACGTACGGGACGTCGCCGCCCTGCCCGACCCGGTCGGCGAGGTCGTCCGCGGCTCCACCCTCCCCAACGGCATCGACCTGCGCCAGGTCCGCGTCCCGCTCGGCGTCGTCGGGATCATCTACGAGGCCCGGCCGAACGTGACGGTTGACGCCGCCACCCTGTGCCTGAAGTCCGGGAACGCGGTGCTGCTGCGCGGCTCGTCCTCCGCGTACGAGTCGAACACCGCCCTCGTACGGGTGCTGCGCGACGCCGTGGGCGGTGCCGGGCTGCCCGCCGACGCCATCCAGCTCGTGCCCGGCGAGGGCCGTGAGTCCGTGCGCGAGCTGATGCGCGCCCGCGGCCTGGTCGACGTGCTCATCCCGCGCGGCGGCGCCTCCCTGATCCGTACGGTCGTCGAGGAGTCCACGGTCCCCGTGATCGAGACCGGCACGGGCAACTGCCACGTCTACGTCGACGCCCAGGCCGACATCGACATGGCGATCGACATCCTGATCAACTCCAAGGCCCAGCGGGTGAGCGTGTGCAACGCCGCCGAGACGCTGCTGGTCCACCAGGACATCGCCCCCGAGTTCCTGCCGCGCGCCCTGGACGCCCTCGCGGACGCCGGGGTCACCGTGCACGCCGACGAACGCGTGCTGGCCTATGCCAAGGATTCCCGGGCGACGGTGGTGGAGGCCACGCCCGAGGACTGGGACACCGAGTACCTGTCGTACGACATCGCCGCCGCGGTCGTGGACTCCCTGGACAAGGCCGTGCAGCACATCCGGCTGTGGAGCTCCGGGCACACCGAGGCGATCGTCACCACCTCGCAGCAGGCGGCCCGTCGTTTCACCCAACTGGTCGACTCGACGACGGTCGCCGTGAACGCGTCGACGCGCTTCACCGACGGCGGCCAGTTCGGCTTCGGCGCGGAGATCGGCATCTCCACGCAGAAGCTGCACGCCAGGGGGCCGATGGGGCTGCCGGAGCTGACGAGCACGAAGTACATCGTGACCGGGGACGGGCACGTACGGCGCTGAGCAGGCGCTCGGTACCGCAGGAGTCCATTGCCCCTGGCAGCCACCCGTTGTCCCTGGCAACCACCCGTTGTCCCTGGCAACCACCTGTGAACCGTCTCGCCAGGCGGATGAATTTCCTTACCGTCTGCCCAAATTGACCCCCCAGGTCTACTCTGGATCCGTGCCGGAGGACGTGGGGGGCACGCCGTTTGGTGACGGCCGGGAGCCCGACGACGACCGCGACCGCGGAGGTATGGACGAAGAGTTCGCCTCCGTGGTCTTCGACGAGGCCTTCGTACGGGCCGCCGTGGTCCACGAGCCGACGGCCGTGGAGAGACTCCTCGCCGCCGCCCAGGCCCGCGCGGAGGCCCAGGAGGCCGAGGCGCGCCGGGCGCACGCCAGAGGCGCGCGCGGTGACGACGAGCTCTATGAGGACGGATTCGGGCCCGACGAGGGCGGTGAATTCGGCCGTGGCCGCGAGCTGGATGATCTGGACGACCCGGAAGTCCTGGAGGGCCGCTACGGCGCGCCGGGCCCGTACGGCCGTGTCTACGGCAAGGGGGTCCGCTGGCATCGCCCGGTGGCCTGGGTGCTCGCCCTTGTGATGGGCATAGGAATGGTCGCGCTTGCTTTCACAGCGGTGTACCGGGGCTCGTCCTCGGGGCGCCAGGACCCGGTGCCGCCGCCCGCCACGTCCGGTGTGGAGCAGGGGCAGGAGGCGAGCGCGGGCACTGGTCCCTCGGCCTCCGCGGTGTACTCGCCCCCGGCGTTCTCGGCGACACCGCGGACGCCCTGAGCGACCGTGAATCAGGCGTTCCACAATCTCGGAGGCGATCTGCCGACCCGCCCCGCCCCCGGGTTCGACATCCGTTCGAAAACCTGGTGAGAACCTGTCAGAAGTTGTCGTGTACCAGGGCGTTTACCCGGGCTCCGGGAGACCTACTCTGAAGGTATGGGCGGGCCTGGAGACCCACCTGAGGGGACACCCGAGGGTGCTCCCGGTGGTGGCGAGGACGAGTACCGATCCGTCGTTTTCGACGAGTCGTTCGTCAGGGCTGCCCGCCTCCAGGAGTACTCCGCGCAGGAGCGGATGGCCGACCACGCCCCGGCCGTACGCCGCCGCCCGGCGCTGCAGCGCGGACTGCCCCGGCAGGCGCTGATCCTCGTCCTGCTGATCGCGCTCGCCTTCGGCACCGCGGTCTACATGGGCGTCCGTCATCCGTACCAGGCGCCCAAGGTGCAGACCGTCGAACCGCTGCGGATGACGGTCATACCCCTGGCCCCGCAGTCCGCCGTACCCGGTTCCACGGACCCCGAGGCCCTGTACGCGCACAGCCCCGCCACCCAGTTCCGCGTCGGCGCCGAGGGCATCACGCTGCCGGCCGCCCGGCGCACCGCGCACTTCTCCGACAGCGAGGTCGTCGCCGCCCTGACCACCGCGAAGGACTATCTCGTCGAGTCCTCGCTCGACCCGGCCGTCCTGACCGGCGGCGCCGTACGTCCGGTACGGATCCTGCTCGACCCGCAGCAGCTCGACCAGTTCGACCAGAGCTTCGACCATCCGGCCGCGGACGGGCGGCACGCGCCCACCGGCTGGCTGGTCCGCTTCGACCCGTCCCGCGCCCAGCTGGCGGACCGCAGCATCCGCGTCCAGGGCACCCTCCAGGCCGCGGAGACCAACTCCGACACGCTGGAGGTCACCGCCGACCACACCCTGGTGTACGCGCTCAAGCCGACCGGCTCCGACGCGAAGGCGAAGGCCTCGCTGTTCACCGTGCGGCGCGAGGTGACCTTCCACTTCAACCGTGACGACCTGCGCCTGCACCAGGCCGAGCTGGTCGCCTCCTACCTCCAGGCCGGCCCGCTCGCCTGCGCCGAGGACTCCGCTAACCACCTCCGCCCCCTGCTCGCGGGCCAGACGGCCAAGGCAGGCGGCCCCGCGGCCACCGACCCGTACGCGACGGGCAGCGCCACGGCCCTGTGCGGCTCCCTGTCCACGAGCGCCCAGCCGAAGATGTGAGAACCCACGGAGCCACGGGCCCCGAGGGGGAACCTACGGACCTTACGGAGCCACGGGCCCCGAGGGGGAACCTACGGACCTTACGGAGCCACGGGCCTCGAGGGGGACCTACGGACCTTACGGAGCCACGGGCCCTGAGGAGGGGACCCTGCGGACCCTCCCCGGCCATCCGGAGGGCCCGCAGCCGATGCAGGCCGGGGCCGGGGCGGGGCCCCCGGCCTTCCCGTCGGGGTCGGCCGTGGCCGGCCCGGGGTGTCCCCCTCAGACGCTGTCGTCGGGGCGCCCGTCCTCCGGGTCGCCCTCGCGCGGCGGCGCGTCGTCGGGGGCGCTGCTCGTGAAGCCGGCGAAGCCGCGGCGTACCCGGCCGCCGAGGTCGCCTGCACCTCCCGCGAGGTCGCTCACCAGCTTCATCAGCGGGTCCTTGGACTGCTTCACATCGCTCGCGTAACTGGACGCCGACTCCCGGAAGGAGTCCGACACCGAGGTGTCCTTGTCCTCGCTGCGCCGCGGATAGTGACCGTCCATGATCCGCTGGTAGTCACGGGTGGCGGCCCACTTCTTCAGCTCGGCCGCGCGGACCACGGCGAAGGGGTGGGTGCGCGGCAGCACGTTGAGGATCTTGAGCACGGAGTCGCGCAGGTCGCCCTCGGCGTCGTACTCCTCGGCCTGCTCCAGGAACGCGTCCACGTTCATCTCGTGCAGGTGGTTGCCGCCGGCGATCTTCATCAGCCCGCGCATGGAAGCCTGGAGGTCCTGGCCCACCAGCAGCCCGGCCCGGTCGGCGGACAGCTCCGACTTGCGGAACCACTCCCGCAGCGCCGTCACGATCGCCATGATCGCGAGGTTGCCCAGCGGGATCCAGGCGACCCGAAGCGCGAGGTTGGTCAGAAACAGCAGGATGGTCCGGTAGACCGCGTGGCCGGACAGCGCGTGCCCGACCTCGTGTCCGACGACCGCCCGCATCTCCTCCTCGTCCAGCAGCTCCACGAGCCCCGTCGTCACGACGATGATCGGCTCGTCGAGGCCGATGCACATCGCGTTCGGCTGCGGGTCCTGGGTGACGTACATCGGCGGGACCTTCTCCAGGTCCAGGATGTAACAGGCGTCCCGCAGCATGTCGTTGAGGTGCGAGAACTGCGCCTCCGAGACCCGTACCGAGTCGGACAGGAACAGCAGCCGAAGGCTGCGCTCCGGCAGCAGACCGCTGAGCGCCTTGAAGACCGTGTCGAAGCCGCTGAGCTTGCGCAGGGCCACGAGGGCCGATCGGTCCGCCGGGTGTTCGTATGTGCGCGAGGAGATCCCCGGGAACCGCCTGCGCTGCCTGCTCGGCACGTTCTCGTGCCCGTTCTGCTCATGGCCGTCTTCGGACATGTGTTCCCCCATGTGTCTGATGGCTCACTGTGCGATTGATCATCGGGCGACCGCGCGGCGGATGGCCGCGTGGTGCGCGACGGCCCGATGTGCCCCCGAAGCGGAGTCCAGCCTAGGCGGAGATACGGTGACAGGGCAGCACACCGTAAGGAGCGATCCCATGGAGCACATTCCCGCCGCCTGGCTCACCGAGGCCGCGACGGCCGCCGACCGGCAGGGACCTGGCAACCTGCTCCGCGTCGTGCTGATCGTGATGGCCCTCGGCTGCGCCCTGACCGCGTGGTTCCTGTTGCGGGGGTACAAGCGCAAGGATCAGTGACACGCACCCGGCGGCCACCGGCGCCGTCCGGCGGCTCGGTCCCGCGCCGTACCGTCCCGGGCAACCGCCCTCTCCAACGGCGGAGTCGGCGTGATCGGTGCGCAGGCGCCCGCTTACGATGTGCCGACGTCTTTATCCCGCCCACACCGGATAGGTTCAGCCGAATATGAGCTTCCACAGCACCGCTGCCCAGTTGGCCACCCTCGCCGAGGGCGAAGGCGAACGCCACGCGAGCATCAGCCCCTACATGACGGGCGGAGGCGCCCTCGTCATTCTCCTTCTGTTGCTGTGGATCACCACCCGCTTCAACCGCGACCGCTGAGTCCGGCACGGTGCCCGGTCCCGGACGCCCGCGGGAGCCTGTCGGCCGGTGCCCGCGGGCCGGGCCGGTAGTGTCTGCACGCATGGGAGAGCAGCGCATGCCCACCGGTCCGGCGAAGGAAACGGGTCCCGGCCCCGGGAGCGGGCCGTCGAACCCGGGCAAACGACGCCTCGGCGTCATGGGTGGGACATTCGACCCGATCCACCACGGGCACCTCGTCGCGGCCAGCGAGGTCGCCGCACAGTTCCACCTCGACGAGGTGGTGTTCGTGCCTACCGGCCAGCCGTGGCAGAAGACCGACCGCAAGGTCAGCCCGGCCGAGGACCGCTATCTGATGACGGTCATCGCGACCGCCGAGAACCCCCAGTTCTCGGTCAGCCGCATCGACATCGACCGCGGCGGCCCCACCTACACCACGGACACCCTGCGGGACCTGAAGGCCCTCAATCCCGACACCGACCTCTTCTTCATCACGGGTGCCGACGCGCTGGGCCAGATCCTGACCTGGCGCTACACGGACGAACTGTTTTCCCTCGCACACTTCATCGGCGTCACCCGCCCCGGTCACACGCTGGCCGACCCGGGCCTTCCCGCGGGCGGCGTGTCGCTGGTCGAAGTTCCTGCGCTCGCCATCTCGTCCACAGACTGCCGTGCGAGAGTCGCCCAGGGCGAACCCGTCTGGTATCTGGTGCCGGACGGCGTGGTGCGCTACATCGACAAACGGCAGCTGTACCGCGGCGAGTGAGCCGAGAGGGGCACCGGTGAACGACCGATACGACGGATACGCGGGGGGCGACCAGTACGAACTCGTCGGCTATGACGAGTTCGGGCAGCCTGTGTACCGGCAGGTGCCCGCGCAGCAGACCCCGCAGGGCTACGACCCGTACGGCACACAGCAGCACCAGCAGCCCCAGGGCTACGGCTACGACCCGTACGCGACCGGCCCACAGCAGCCCTTGCCGCCTTACGGCACCGGCAGGCAGCAGCCGGCACCCTCCGAGAACACCTCGTACGACCCCTACGCCCCGTACGGCACCGCCGGCGGCGGTTACGACCCCTACGGCCAGACCGCAACCAGCGGCCAGCAGCCGCGTGTTGCCGAACAAACCGCCTACATCCCGCAGCAGGCGGGACCGCCCGGCAGTGGTCCGGGGCGCAGGGGCGGGGCGGCCGGTCTCGCCGACGACGAGGCGGCCGGGCGGGCGGAGACCTCCGCCGGGCAGGCGCCGCGCGGCGACGGCGACCGCGGCACCGAGCAGTTCGCCTTCGCCGAGGAACCCGACGGCGACTCCGAAGACGTCATCGACTGGCTGAAGTTCAGCGAGAACCGCACCGAGCGCCGCGAGGAGGCCAGGCGCCGCGCCCGCAGCCGGATCGTCGCCCTTTTCGTGGTCCTCGCCCTGGTGGCTGTCGGCGGCGTCGGCTACCTCTGGTACGCGGGCAAGCTCCCCGGAATCTCCTCCGGCGGCAGCAAGTCCGGTACGACGACGGCCGCGACCGCCCAGAACCGCGACGTGATCGTCGTCCATCTGCACAACACCAAGGGCGGCGGCACCTCGACCGCGCTGCTCGTCAACAACACCACCACCAAGCAGGGCGCCACTGTCCTGCTGCCCAACTCGCTTGCCCTGACCTCCGACGACGGCACCACGACCACCCTCGCCAAGTCGGTCGCCGACGACGGCTCCTCCGGCACCAGCGACGCCATCGACTCCGTCCTGGGCACCAAGATCGAGGGCACCTGGCGCCTCGACACCCCGTACCTCAACAACCTGGTCGAGCTCGTCGGCAACATCGAGGTCACCACCAACACCGACGTCCCCGACCCGGACGCCAAGAAGAAGGGCGACGCGCCCCTGGTCCACAAGGGCCAGGACCAGACCCTCAGCGGCAAGATGGCCGTCGCGTACGCCACCTACCGCGCCTCCGGCGAGTCGCAGGACGCCCAGCTGGAGCGGTTCGGCCAGGTCATGCAGGGCGTGCTGCGCAAGTTGTCCTCGGACCAGCAGGCCGCGACGATCACCGTGCAGACGCTCGCCCAGATCCTCGACCCGTCTCTGACCGACAAGGACCTCGGCGCCTTCCTCGCCAAGCTTGCCGACCACGCCAAGGGGGGCGACTACAAGACCGAACTGCTGCCTGTCCAGCCCGATGGCGCCATCAGTCAGCAGGCCACCGACTCCGTGGTCAAGACCCTCCTCGGCGGCGCCGTGAAGAGCCCCCAGGCCGGCGGCGCCGTCCGGGTCGGCATCACGAACGCCACCGGCACCAAGGCCGCCACCGAGCAGGCCCGCGTCGTCCTCGTCAACGGCGGCTACACCTTCGTCGACGCCGGCACCGGCACAGCCCAGACCGTGTCCCAGATCACATACGCCGACGACGGCGACAAGGAGAACGCGATCGAGGTCGCCAAGACCCTCGGCCTGCCCACCAGCTCCGTCAAGAAGGGCAAGGGCACGTCGAATGCCAATGTCTCGGTCGTCCTCGGCCAGAACTTCAAGACGTCCTCGTGACGCGGGTCACACCCCCGGGCGCTGTGGGGTGATCCGTTAATCACATGGGGTGCCGTCGGCGGTCCGTGAGACCCTTGGGGTATTACTGACCGCCGACGGAAAGCCCTGTAGTGACCGCCACGGACCGCTCTCTCGAGCTCATCAACACCGCCGCGCAGGCGGCTGCCGACAAGCTCGCGCACGACATCATCGCCTACGACGTCAGCGACGTGCTGTCGATCACGGACGCCTTCCTGCTCGCCTCCGCGCCCAACGACCGTCAGGTCAAGGCGATCGTCGACGAGATCGAGGAGCGGCTGAACAAGGAGCTCGGCGCCAAGCCGGTGCGCCGGGAGGGCGACCGCGAGGCCCGCTGGGTGCTGCTCGACTACGTCGACATCGTGGTGCACGTTCAGCACAGCGAGGAGCGTGTCTTCTACGCCCTGGAGCGGCTGTGGAAGGACTGCCCCGAGCTGGAGCTGCCCGCGGACGCCAAGGCCACCCGTGGCAAGGCCGCGGAGCACGCCAGGCTGCAGGCCGCCGAGGAGGCCGCCGAGCTGGGCGGGGAGCTGCGGTGACGGTCACAGGCGCCGACACCGGGGAGAAGAGCCGTGGCCGCCGCCTCATCCTGTGGCGCCACGGTCAGACGTCATGGAACGTGGAGCGCCGCTTCCAGGGCTCCACGGATGTCGAGCTGACCGAGACCGGCGTCGGCCAGGCCCGCCGCTCCGCCCGGCTTCTCGCCTCCCTGAAGCCGGACGTCATCGTCGCCTCCGACCTCAGGCGCGCCGCCGCCACGGCCGCCGAGCTGGCCGCTCTCACGGGCCTGGAGGTCACCCACGACGAGGGCCTGCGCGAGACGTACGCGGGCGTCTGGCAGGGCCTGACCCACGAGGAGATCATCGCCCGGTACGGCGCGGAGTACGCCGCCTGGAAGCGCGGTGAGCCCGTCCGCCGCGGCGGCGGCGAACTGGAGACCGAGGTTGCCGACCGCGCCGCCCCCGTGGTGCTGCGGCATGCCGACAAACTCCCCGAGAACGGCACCCTCGTGGTGGTCAGCCACGGCGGCACGATCCGCACCACCATCGGCCGTCTGCTCGGTCTGGAGGCCCGCCACTGGGAGAGCCTCGGCGGTCTGTCCAACTGCTGCTGGTCCGTCCTCGGCGAGGGCATCCGCGGCTGGCGCCTCCTGGAGCACAACGCAGGCACCCTGCCCGAACCGGTCCTCGGTGACGACGACTGACACCTCCTCACCAGCCGCCGGGACCCGGATTTCACTTTCTGGCAGGTCGCAGGCTAGAGTTCTTCTTGTTCGCCCCGCTGAGCGGGAAGAACACGAAGAACACAAGGGGCTATAGCTCAGTTGGTAGAGCGCCTGCATGGCATGCAGGAGGTCAGGAGTTCAATTCTCCTTAGCTCCACAGATCGACACTCTTGAGTTGTCAAAGATCGGTGATCAGAATCCCGTCCCGTCAGAGGGCGGGATTTTCTGTGCTCCACATGCGGATGATCTCCGCGGCCGCCTCGTCCGACGGCGGCCACAGTCGCTGCCTTCGTTCTCTGAGCAGAGCGACCTTCTCCTGTGCCTCCTCGCCCTCCGGGGTGTACACCACGATCCGGCATTCCGGCATTCCGTCGATCGACAGCGACAGCGAGGTCATCCTCAGCTCCCCCACCGCCTGGTGGCGGAACGTCTTCACCCGCGGCCCCGGCGGAATCACCTCACCGCTCGCCCACAGCTCGGCGAACCGCCCACTGGCCTTCGACAGCCTGCGTATGAAGTCCTCCCAGGCGGGTTCGCCCACGTGTCTGCCGTACGAGGACCGCAGCGTCGCCATCATCATCGCCAGCTCACGCTCCCGGTGGACCACGGGGCAGGCCTCATCGGACAGGATGAACAGCGTCCACAGCACGTTCGGTACGCCGATCCTGATCGTCTCCGGCACCACGAACAGGTCGCGGTAGCCCGGGTTGGTGGCGAGGATGTCGTACCGCGAGTTGTAGACCGCCGCCGGATGCGGGTCGAGGGCGTCGATGACGGCCTGGACCTCGGGGTTGCGTGGTCGACTCCCCCCCACGTCAGGGCGCTGAAAGGGGGCTCGCGACGGGCCCGTCGCCGGTCGACCGGGCCCGAGCAGGCTCCAAGCATCACTTGATCATCGACGGACACGGCACCCCGCTCGCTGTGATCTTGACCGGCGGCAACCGTAACCTTTGCCTGGCTGCACGGCTTCCGCCGGTTGCGGGGGCGCTGGGAACGACGCGCGGACAATCGAGGCCTTGGCGGGGGCGAACGAGGATGAGGTGGCCGTTGCGTTGGCCGCTCTGGGTGCGTCGAACCCTCGGGGGCGGCCGGCTGCGGAGCGTGGGTCTCGGACGCCTCTGCCGGGTCCCGGAAGCACCTCGGACATCCACTCTGAGGTGGAGTGGGTCTGAGCCCGTTCTCGGCCTCGCGGGAGCGATCGGGCGACTACTGAGCCTCCTCTCGACTGGAAGGGGGCTCAGCAGCGCCTGAGACAGCTTCGGCGTCGCTGTCCGACGTGATCTCGCCCAAGTGTCGCGGGGCGGGTGACCTGCAAGGATGACTGACTCAGGTTGCCTTCGGCAAGCTGATAGGCGAAACGGCGATTGCTGGATACAGTCGTTTCGTTACTACTGGTTGTGGGGAGCAACCAGAGTTCGGTTGGCGGTGCCGACGTCCTGGGGAGGGCCTGCAGCGCATGAGTCGTCGCTCTACTGGTGTGGTCGGTGTCTGGGCTGAAGTGCAACGTCAGCAACAGCGCCAGATGGAAGCCGAGGCCAGACAGCGCAGGGAGCAGGAACGACAAGCGCGGGCCTACCAACGACAGGTTGCTCAGAGCCACAGGGAGTACCGGCAGGCGGAGGCCAGGCGGCGCACTGAGGAATTGGATGCGCAGGTCGCGTCCTTGCAGGGATTGCTGGCTGCTGGTTGCCAGGCCCCGGCCTTCAGGGCGGCTTCGCTGATGCGCTCTGAGGAGATCCAGCCGTTCTCGCCGGGGCCGCTGGCGCAGCCTGTGGTTATGCCGGATCCAAACCGGTACCAGGCGCAAGGCGGTTGGACGGCGAATCGGCGCGCGCAGGTGCAGGCCGAGGCACGTGCCCGGTTCGAACGCGACTGGCATGCGGCGCAAGCAGCAGAGGCTCAGCGCCAGCAACAGCTGGCGGCGTACCGGCGAGAGTACGACCAGTGGGCTCAGACTCAGCTGTCGGAAGTACGTCGCCACAACGCCACCGTTGTCGAGGTGACCGAAGGGGTCGGGCGAGGGGATCCGGAGTCCGTGGTCGAGTACTTCTCGGCTGCTCTTTACTCTTCAGCGGTATGGCCCGAAGGGTTCCCTCGACAGGTCTCGGCGGCCTACGACGCAGCGTCACGGCAGTTGGTGCTTGACTGGGAGTTGCCCGGGTACGACGTCACCCCCGAGGCCAAGTCGGTGCGGTACATGCCCACGTTGGATCAGGACAAGGAGACGCTTCGTCCTGCCGGCCAGCGTCGGGCGCTGTACAGAGAGGTACTTGCCCAGTGCGTGCTGCTGGTGTTGCACGAGTTGTTCGTGGCGGATGAGTTCGGTGCGCTTGAGTCCGTGGCATTGAACGGGTTCGTGGATGCCAACGATCCGGCGACGGGGAGGCAAGCGCACATTTACCTGGCGACGGTCATGGCCACGCGGTCCGTGTTCGCCGGTCTGCACTTGGAACAGGTCGACGCGGTCAGCTGTCTGACGGACGGGCTGAGAGGGCAGCTTGCCTCTCGGCCTGAGCAACTCGCCCCGGTACGGCCAAGTCGGCGGCCGCAGGAGATCGGAAACCGTGTCGTCACCCATGGTGGCGATGAGGAACCGGATCTTTACGAGATGGATCCGATCGCGTTCGAGGATCTCGTTGCCGACCTCTTCCGGGCCATGGGGATGCAGGCTGTGACGACCCAACGCTCGAACGACGGTGGCGTGGACGTCGATGCACTGGATCCCGCTCCGATCCGTGGTGGCAAGATCGTCGTGCAGGTGAAGCGCTACCGCAACACCGTGCCGCCCACAGCCGTGCGCGACTTGTACGGCACCGTTCAGGATGTCGGCGCCAACAAGGGCGTCTTGGTGACGACCTCGGGGTTCGGCCCCGGTTCGCACACCTTCGCCAACGGCAAGCCCCTGGAACTCATATCGGGCAGCGAACTCGTCGACCTCCTGCACCGGCACGGGCTGCGTGGACGCCTGGGGGAGGGGCGGCGAGCAGCTCCCGCCCAGCCGGCACCATCCGGCCCCACAACTCAGACCGACGACTACAACGTGTTGGGTATGTCCTGGTCCGGCAACGTTGCCCTGGACGTGTGCGCGCTTGTCTGCCGTGGTAACCAAGTCCTCAGTGACGACCACTTCGTCTTCTTCAACAACCCTCAGACTCCGGACGGTTCGGTACGCGCGCTTCCAGCTACGCCCCCGGACAAGGCCGCAATCCGGGTCTCCTTCGACGCGCTGCCGGAGAACGCCGATCGCTTTGTGCTTGTGGCTGCCATTGATCCAGAGGTCAACCCGAGGGCTGATCTATCCGGATTCACTGATGCCTGCATCCGGTTGCTCGACCCTGCGATGGCAGAACTGGGCCGGCTTGAGGTCTCCGATGGCCGCCCGCGTGAGACTGCCCTGGTACTCGGCTCGTTCCGCCGCCGGTCTAACGGCGACTGGGAATTCGTGCTCGGAGGCAAGGGCTACATGGGCGGCCTGGAGCAGCTGGTTCAGGATTACGGCATTGCCGTGGAGTAGCGCCTCTGGGTTCAAGCGCACTGCCGAGCCTGTCCGCTTCAAACCCGTCACAACATTAACGGGTACTGCGGGCTGGGCGGGACGGGGGTCAAGCTAAGTACCCCGTTCGAGACGAACTGGGGGGCGTCCTGCCCGACAGGCATCGCCCCGGCGCCGGACGTCACCGAGGGGTAGTCCGCGCACGGCCGTCCACACCGGGCATGCCTTGCTTCGACTGCGGCGTGTGCCCGCAGATGGACACTTGGCCACAAGTAAGGAACAGCGGCAAGAAGTTGCTGCCGCTGACGGTCAAGAAGTCTGCGACCAGCGAACACGCCCACTGACGTGAGTGCCGCATTACGGCGCATGGCCGAGGCCTTGGCGGACATCAGCGAGGAAGACAGAGCTGCCGTACTGAACGCGCTCGGTGCTCAGGGTAGGCGGCAGAGGCCTGTGCGGGATACGCCGAGAACGCCACTGCCGCCTCCTGGGGGCCCTTCGGACATCCACTCAAAGGTGGAGTGGGTCTGAGCTCCCTACGGCTCGGCTCCTTGCGCAGTCGCATGACGTCCTGAGCCCTCTCCCTGATCGGGAGGGGGCTCGGTGGTTTTCGCAGCACCCGTGCCAAGCCAGCAGGTGCTTTATCTGTCGGGCGCCCTTCGACCATCGCCCTGTCGGGTGGATCAGCAGGATGAAGCGGGATCGAGCGCCCGCGTTGGGGACCTATGGACTCGCGGGCCAGGTCTGCGGTCCGCCACGAGGGATTCGGCAGGCCGGTGCTTCGTGAGGGGTGAGGATGGGACCGTCAATGAGCAAGGTTGCCGTGAGCAAGTTGCCGATGGTCGGCGCGATGTTCTGGGCGACCAAGATCGTCGCAACCACACTGGGCGAGTCGGCATCGAACTTCGTCACGATGGCGCCATTGAACCTCGGCTACGCCGTCGGCGCGATGATCTTCCTACTGGCCTTCGTGGTCACCCTGGCGATGCAGCTCAAGGCCGACCGCTTCCGCCCGGTGGTGTTCTGGTCGGTCATTCTGACCACCAGCATCGTGGGCACCTCGATGTCCGACTACATCAACCGCACGGCCGGGCTCGGCTACGCCGGTGGCTCGATTCTGCTGACCAGCCTGCTGGCAATCGTGCTGATCGGGTGGCGGATGACCGGACAAACCATGGATGTCGAGCGGATCGCCACCACGGAGGGCGAGGTCTTGTACTGGACCGCGACATTGGTGTCCAACACGCTGGGCACCTCCAGCGGTGACTTCCTTTCCGGCGGTCTGGGCCTCGGCTTCCGAGACAGCTCTCTGCTGCTGTGCGGGGCCATGCTCGTGATCCTTGCCACGCATTATCTGACCCCGATCTCGGGCACGGTGCTGTTTTGGGCGGCCTACGTGTTGACGCGCCCGCTCGGAGCGGTGGTGGAGAACGCGGTGGAAAAGCCCGTCACACAGGGCGGACTTGGAGTAGGAACCACGATCACCTCATCCGCGCTGCTCGCTGTCTTGGCCATTCTGGTGGGCCGGCAGATGCTCACCGACCGCCGACAGACCCGCACGGTGGATACCCTCTCCCCAACCGACAGCCACGATCGCCAGCCCGTCGACCCATCAACGGCAACCTCGTCGGCTGACTACGCGGGCAAACCCAGCCGCCACAGGCCGAAGGGGAGTGGTCGGGCCGATCGCTGAGCTGAGTGGGGCTGAAGCTGTCACATGAGGGCGGCGCCGAGCCTGTCCGAGATCTCTCTGGTGCCTTCGGCGTAGCCCGCTCGCCGTGAACACGGCGTGCCCAGCCGCCGTAAATCGTAGAACCGGAAGCGTTCCGGTGCCATGACGATCCTTGGCCTCCTCCGCCTCCGGCGCGGGTGAGGTTGACAGGTAAAGCACGGCGGGCGCACTGACGCAAGATCCATGGTGCGCACGCCCGTTCAGATCGACCTTGTCAGGGTCGAACGGAGATCCACCCCCCACAAGCACAGGAGCACCCTTTTGACGTCGACGAAGTCTGTGATGAAGAAGCTGCCTGAGGTCACGCTGGCGTTCTGGATCATGAAGATCGCCGCGACGACCCTGGGTGAGACGGCGGGCGACCTGTTCTCCCAGACGCTCAAGCTCGGCTATTTCCTCACCACGATCGCCCTGTTCCTGATCTTCGTGGTGACGCTGGTCGTGCAGCTGCGGTCCGCGCGCTACAACCCGTTCTTCTACTGGACCGTGATCCTGTCGACCAGCATGGCCGGCACCACGATGTCCGACTTCATGAACCGCGACGCCAGCGACAAGTACCTCTCGGGCGGCGCCACTTCACTGGGCTGGGGCCCGCAGGGCCTCGGCCTCGGCTACCCGGAGGGAGCCGCGATCCTCGTCTCGATCCTCCTGGCGATCTTCCTCGCCTGGAGGATCAGCGGGATGACGTTCCAGATCCGCGACATCGTCACCTTCAAGGGCGAGGCCCTGTTCTGGGCGGCGATCCTCGTCTCCAACACCCTCGGCACCTCGATGGGTGACTTCCTGTCCGACAGCTCCGGACTCGGCTACCTGGGCGGTGCGGCGCTGGTGTCCAGCGTGCTGGTCGTGCTGATCGTCCTGATGAAGGTGCCTGCCGTCCCGAACGTCCTCCTGTTCTGGATCGCCTTCGTCCTCACCCGTCCCCTCGGCGCCACCGCCGGCGACTTCCTCACCAAGCCGGTCGCCAAGGGCGGACTGAACCTCGGCACCGCGGGCTCCTCGGCCGTGCTGCTCGCGGTCCTGTTCGGCCTGATGGCCTACGCCCACATTCAGGAGCGCAAGGCCGTCACACCGAGCCTTGAGACTGCCGGCCCGGAGGTCGCAGCGGCCCGCCAGGAAGCAAGTCAACGGTGAGCACTGGTCGGGGCGCGAGCCCTCGCCCAGGGGACTCCGCCGTCCTTGCCATCGGTGCCGCCGCCGGACAGGTGCTGGGCGGAGTCCTGGTGAGCGCCGACCTCTTCGGCACCGGCCGGCGGCCGGTCTTCCTTATGAACGTGCCCGTCGGCGTCGTACTCCTTGCTGTCGGCAGCCGCGTACTGCCGCGCGACGACGTACCCGCCCCGGAACGCTCGCGCGGCCTCGACCTGCCCGGTCTGGTCCTGCTCGGCGCGGCCGTCTCGCTGCTCACCGTGCCGCTCGTGCTCGGCCAGGAGGAGGGCTGGCCGCTCTGGTCCTGGCTGTGCCTGGCCGCGGCCGCGGTGATCTTCGCACTCTTCTGCACGTACGAGTCCCGGCTGGCCCGGCGTGGAGGGGCGCCGTTGATCGCGCCGCGGGTGCTGCGGCACCCCGGCGTCGGCCTCTCGGTCTTCCGGCTGCTGGCCGTGATGGCGGTCAATGCAGGCTTCCTGTTCTCGCTCACCCTGCACATCCAGGGCGGCCTCGGCTACAGCGCGCTGCGCGCCGGGCTCACCTTCGCGCCGGCCGCCGTTGTGTTCGGGCTGGTCGGCCTGACCTGGCGGGCCTGGCCGGTCCGTCGGCAACGTGTTCTCATCCCCGGCGGGTTCGCGCTCGCCGCGCTCTCCGTGACCGGCGTGGGCCTGGTGCTGCACGGCGGGGGAGACGGCGGACCGTGGCTGCACATGGCCTTCGCGGGCGTCGGTGCGGGTCTGGCGCTCGCCTTCAGCCCCACGCTCACCAGGGCCCTCGCCACCGTGCGGCCCGAGGACGCGGCGGACGCCAGCGGGCTGCTCGCGACGGTCACCCAGCTCGGCCAGCTGATCGGAGTCGCCGCCTTCGGCACACTCTTCTTGAACCGGCTTGAGTCACTTGGCGCCCCCGGGGCGTATACCTCTTCGGACGCGCTCCTCGTGTGCATGTACGCGCTGGCCGCGACGGCCACGTCGGGTGCCGTGTCCGGACTGGTACGAAGGCGTCGCTGACCGTATTGGTCCGGCCGTGGCAGAATCAAACGGCCGGAAGGGGGCGCGGCCCGACGGGAGGGAGTAGCGATGCCTGCGAGCATCCGCGGGGAGGTCCACGATCTCCTCGCAGTGGCGGTGAGACGTCAGAATGCCACCCTCCTCGACTGCCCTTCCTGCGGCTCGTCCCACGTTGCCCAGGTCCTCGGCGACAATGGCGGCATTTCCTACGTGTGCACGGCCTGCGGCCACAGCTGGAGCTGATCGATGGGTGCACACAGGCGGAAATGCGACTGGTGCGGTAGCGGCACACCGATCGTCCGTGACATGGAACCGGTCAACCCCGACTACCAGTACTGGTGCGAGGAATGCGCACGGGCGCTGATCATAAAAGGCGACCCGATCGAGACCTACCGGGAGCTGGAGGGGGAGCCGATCTACGGCCGCCTCCTCGACGAGCACTGCACGCTCAAACGCTTCTACTCGTTCGCCACGGCCTGACCGAGGGACGTGGAAACGATTTGGTGTTCCACCCGGTGGACCGTGTAATGTTGGCGTCGCCGCCGGGGAAACCCGGGCGACACGGTCAACATGCGGCTCCGCCGCGTGGCCGCAAGGGGCTATAGCTCAGTTGGTAGAGCGCCTGCATGGCATGCAGGAGGTCAGGAGTTCAATTCTCCTTAGCTCCACAGGAGTTGAAGGCGGTCCATCCGATGGGATGGACCGCCTTCCGTGTATGTGGCCGCAGAGCCCTTGTGCGCGTTGCCTGCGGCCTGCGGATGCCCGCCTTGTGCGGGTTTTCCCGCGGAAGAAGCCTTGTGCTCGTTTTCCCGCGGAAGAAGCCTTGTGCGCGTTTGCCTGTGGCATGCGAAACGGCGGCCCACCCTGCTCGGGTGGCCCGCCGTTCGCGCTCTCAGCGGCCGAGGGCGCGGCGTCCGCGGCCCTGGGACAGCACGGGCAGGTTGTTGCGCGACGGCGCGCCGGACCGGGTGTCCTCCTCGATCCGCAGCGCGAGCGCCGGGCAGCGGCGCACGGCTCGCAGCGCCTTCGCCTCCGCGTACAGCGGCACCTTCGCCTGGGCGACCGTCGGGAAGCCGTCGGCGCCCAGCTCGAAGACCTCCGGGAGGATGTCCGCGCACAGGCCATGACCGCGGCACAGCGTCCAGTCGACGAAGATCTTCTGCCGACTGGCACCCGCCTCGGGTTCGGCCTGGCCGCCGCCCGGGATGCCGGTGGGTGCCCGGCCGCCCTCGAAGAGCGGCAGCACGCCCTCCACGGGCCTGCCGCAGCCGTTGCCGAGGACATGTGCCGCCAGGTCGTCCGTGAAGGCCTTGATGGTCGATTCCAGGAACATCGCCGAGCCGTCCGGGTGCGAGCACGCACCACGCCTCTTCACGGCCTTGGCGACCTGCTTGAGGGCCTCCAGGGCGGCGGGACCGCCGCCGTTGAGGATGTCCTCCATGCCGCGTGCCGCGGCGGGCAGCCCCAGGTAGCAGGGGCCGCACTGGCCCGCGCTCTCCTCGGCCAGCCACTTGGCGACCTGCAGGGACTCGCCCAGCGGGCAGGTCTCCTGGCTGATGGGCAGGATCGCGCCGGCGCCGAGCGCGCCGCCGACGGCGTCCAGGGAGTTGCGCGAGACGATCGCCTCGTTCACCGTCGCCGCGTCGATCCACTTGCCGTGGTAGCCGCCGGTCAGCACGCCCTGCGGCATCGGCGGGGCGCCGGCCAGCTGGAGCACGTACCGCAGCGGCACACCCGTCGGAACCTCGATGACCATGGGGCGGTTGACGGCGCCGGAGACCGTGAGCATGACGGTGCCGGGCTCGTCGTACAGACCGGTGTTGCAGTAGCGCTCGGCGCCGATGCGCGCGGCGATCGCCAGCTGGGCGAACGTCTCGGCGTTCGACAGCAGTGTGGGCGCACCGCCGACGCCGCTCTGCGAGGCGCTGGTCTTGCGACCCGGCGGGATGGCCGGACCACCGTCGATCGAACGGATGAGCGAAGCGGCGGCGCCGGTGACCATGCGTACGGGGTTGCGCTGCACGCGCGCGCGTATGGGCGCGCCGCGCCGGTCGCTCAGGCCGCGCTCGGCCAGTGCCTGCTCCATCGACCGCTCCGTGGAGGCCCGGGTCACGCCGACCACGAGCGTCCGCGCGCCGAGGGCCTCGGCGACCAGCAGGGCGCCGTCCAGGATGAGGTGCGGGGCACGGTTGATCAGCACCGTGTCCTTGCGGCAGGCGGGTTCGTCCTCACTTCCGTTGACGACGACGACCGGCCGGATGCCGCGGCGGATCGCCGACTCGGCGACCGACCGCAGTTTCTTGTGGAAAGGGAAGCCGGCGCCGCCGCGCCCCTTCAGGGAGATCTGCTCGGCGAGCTGTGCGAGCTGCTCGCCGCCCATCGGCTCGAGCGGGCCGTGCACCTTGAGGTGCATGGGCAGGTCGAGTCTCTCGACAAGGTCGAAGCCCGACGTGAGCTGCGGAAGTCCGACAACGCGGACCTCTGGGACGTCGGGCAGGGCCTCGTTCACTTAAAGCCTCCGGAAGGCGCGTTCCAGGGTTCGCCGGCGCCCGGCTGGTCGAACGAACCGGGCAGCGTTTCCGTCGCGGGACCGCTGTTGTACGTGTTGTTCGAGTTGTACGTGCCGTACGGGGTGTTCGTCTCACCCGTGTCGTACATCTCACTCGCGCCGTACCCGTTGTATCCCGAATTGCCATAGGCCGGAATGTTGTTGTAGCCGGTGTCCTGGAGCGGGTCGTACGCGGAGGGGGGCGCCTCGCCGACGGGCGGCGGCGACGGGATCGGCCAGCTGCCCGAGGTGCTGCCTCCGCCGTCGACGCGCGGCATCGCCTCCGTGGCCTGCATGTCCAGCGGCAGGTCCATGCGCTGGGTCCCGTCGGGCGCCATCGGGCCCTGCGCGCGCGGGGTGGCCGACGTGGCCCGGTAGGCGGCCGCGAAGCCGTTGCCGGGCTCCGGGGTCATGGTGCGGGCCGGAGGGGCTTCGTAGAAGGACGCGGTGGGCTGCGAGGGGATCAGCCCCTCGTCGGCGCCGCCACGGCCCGCCGCTCGCAGCCCCTCGTCGGCGGCGCCACGGCCCGCCGAGCGTGCTCCGAAGCCCGCCAGGGCCGCGGCCGCCTCCGCGTTGCGGGCGCGGCTGGCGTCCAGTCCGTCGCGTCCCGGCCCGCCTTCCGTTCCGACGATCGCGAAGATCCTGTCGGCCACCTTGCGCTTGAACGGACGCGGTGCCGCGCGCAGGGCCAGCGCCGCCATGACCCCGACGAGGCACAGCTCGTATGCCCAGAAGAAGAACGGTTTCGCCAGGCGTCCCGCGTACAGGCCGTGGAGCAGTGCCGCACACCAGGACGGGTAGGCCAGCATGTGCATCGCGCGCCAGCGCGCCGCGACCGGTGCCGGGGACGCGAACTGGTTGCGCAGCGCGCCGGTGATTCCCACGAAGATCATGAGCAGACCGGCCAGGGAGCCGAGACCGATGAGTCCGCCACTGCCCTGGAAGCCGAGGCTGAAGGGGATGAGCGCGGCGATGAGAACGGTGTGGTCGAGGGCCAGCTTGATGGTGATGTGCACCAGGAGGAACGCGATCGAGGCGACCGCGGTCACCCGGTGGATGCCCTGGGCCACGATGCGCTGGCGGATGTTGAGGAAGATCCGGTCCTGGGCGACGAGTCCCCAGATCACCGAGCAGCTGAGGGAGACGAGCGAGAGCACGCCCGCACCGAAGTTGAGGAATTGCTGCAGCCAGTCGCCTCCGTTCAGTACCACCACGGGTATGAGGAGGAGCACCACGGCCGTCGCCACGCCGTAGGCCGAGCGGCCCGGCTTGGGGAGCGAGCTGTTACTGCGTTGAGGGTTCATGGGGGTCAACTCCGAACAGTTTCGGGAAGGCGGTCCCGCTGCCGCACTCTAGGTGGCTCCAAACCGACCGGTACGAGGTTTGAGTTATTGCGTTGTTATCAAAGGGCAACGGGGTGGTGGTGATGTCCGATTAGCTGCTGTTACGCGAAGTAACAATTGAACTTTGTTCAGCTTCTCGGGACCTTCACGACTCGACCGTCAGTTCCTGAGTACGGCTCCACCTCGTATTGAGTTCACTCCGGTGCGTTCCCGGGTGTGCCGCGGAAGCCCGTCGCGGCGCGCTCGGGCCCTGCGGTACCCTGACGCTATGCGTGCCGTACGCCTTCTGCTTAGCGGGCCGCGCTGATCAGTCCCGACCACTGGGCGAGCCGGATGGTCGGAATCGGCGCGGCGTCCCCTCCTGTGCGAGGGGATTTTTCGTTTCTTGAAATGTCACAGCCGCAGGCAGAGACGATCGATGGAGCTTTGAGGATCATGAGCGAGACGAACCCCGCTGCCGCCGCCGCTGTGTCGGCGGAGGCAGCCCCGCACCGCTACACGGCCGCCATGGCGGCCGAGGTCGAGGCACGCTGGCAGGACTTCTGGGACGCCGAGGGCACGTACGCGGCGCCGAACCCAGAGGGGTCCCCCCGCTCGAGCGAAGCCGAGAGTGGGGGAGGTGACCTGGCCGGAGACCCCGAGCTGGTCGCCAGGCCCAAGAAGTTCATCATGGACATGTTCCCGTACCCCTCGGGTGCGGGCCTGCATGTCGGCCACCCCCTGGGATACATCGCCACCGATGTATTCGCCCGGTTCCAGCGGATGACCGGCCACAACGTCCTGCACACCCTGGGCTTCGACGCCTTCGGCCTGCCCGCCGAGCAGTACGCCGTGCAGACCGGCACGCACCCGCGCGTGTCCACCGAGGCCAACATCGAGAACATGAAGTCCCAGCTGCGCCGGCTGGGCCTGGGCCACGACAAGCGCCGGTCGTTCGCCACGATCGACCCGGACTACTACAAGTGGACCCAGTGGATCTTCCTGCAGATCTTCAACTCCTGGTACGACGGCGAGGCGCGCAAGGCCCGCCCGATCTCCGAGCTGATCGCCCAGTTCGAGAGTGGTGAGCGGGCGATTCCGGGCACCACGCGCGCGTGGAACCAGCTGAGCGCTGTCGAGCGCGCCGACATCCTGAGCGAGTACCGCCTGGCGTACGCCTCCGATGCGCCCGTCAACTGGTGTCCGGGCCTGGGCACCGTCCTGGCGAACGAGGAGGTCACCGCCGACGGCCGCTCCGAGCGCGGCAACTACCCGGTCTTCAAGGCCAAGCTGCGCCAGTGGAACATGCGCATCACCGCGTACGCCGACCGGCTGCTGGATGACCTGGAGGCGCTGGACTGGCCCGAGGCCATCAAGCTGCAGCAGCGCAACTGGATCGGCCGCTCCGAGGGCGCCCGCGTCGACTTCCCGATCGACGGCGAGCACATCACGGTCTTCACCACGCGCCCGGACACGCTGTTCGGCGCGACCTACATGGTGCTGGCGCCCGAGCACCCGCTGGTCGACAAGTTCACCCCGGACGCCTGGCCCGAGGGCACCCACGAGGTGTGGACCGGCGGGCACGCGACCCCGGCCGAGGCCGTCGCCGCCTACCGTGCGCAGGCCGGGGCCAAGTCCGACGTGGAGCGGCAGGCCGAGGCCAAGGACAAGACCGGCGTCTTCACGGGCGCGTACGCGACCAACCCGGTCAACGGTGAGCAGATCCCCGTCTTCATCGCCGACTACGTCCTGATGGGCTACGGCACCGGCGCGATCATGGCCGTCCCTGCGGGCGACCAGCGCGACTTCGAGTTCGCCCGCGCCTTCGAGCTGCCGATCCACTGCATCGTCGAGCCGACCGACGGCCGGGGCACCGACACCTCGACGTGGGAGGACGCCTTCGGGTCGTACGACGCGAAGATCATCAACTCCTCCAACGACGACATCAAGCTGGACGGCCTGGTCGTCGCAGAGGCCAAGGCGCGCATCACGGAGTGGCTGGAGCGCAAGGGTATCGGCGAGGGCACCGTCAACTTCCGTCTGCGCGACTGGCTGTTCAGCCGTCAGCGCTACTGGGGCGAGCCCTTCCCGATCGTCTACGACGAGGACGGCGTCGCCCACTCGCTGCCCGAGTCGATGCTGCCGCTGGAACTGCCGGAGGTCGAGGACTACTCGCCGCGCACCTTCGACCCCGACGACGCCGACACCCAGCCCGAGACGCCGCTGTCGCGCAACGAGGAGTGGGTCAACGTCACCCTGGACCTGGGCGACGGGCCGAAGAAGTACCGCCGCGAGACCAACACCATGCCCAACTGGGCCGGTTCCTGCTGGTACGAGCTGCGCTACCTGGACCCGCACAACGACCAGAAGCTGGTCGACCCGGACATCGAGCGCTACTGGATGGGCCCGCGCGAGGGCATGCCGCACGGCGGCGTCGACCTGTACGTCGGCGGCGCCGAGCACGCGGTGCTGCACCTGCTGTACGCGCGTTTCTGGTCCAAGGTCCTGTACGACCTGGGGCACATCTCGTCGCCGGAGCCGTTCCACAAGCTGTTCAACCAGGGCATGATCCAGGCCTACGTCTACCGCGACAGCCGTGGCATCGCAGTACCGGCCGCCGAGGTGGAGGAGCGCGACGGCGCTTACTACTACCAGGGCGAGAAGGTCACTCGTCTGCTGGGCAAGATGGGCAAGTCCCTGAAGAACGCGGTCACTCCGGACGAGATCTGCGCCGAGTACGGGGCGGACACGCTGCGCCTGTACGAGATGGCGATGGGCCCGCTGGACGTGTCGCGGCCGTGGGACACGCGCGCGGTGGTGGGCCAGTTCCGGCTGCTGCAGCGGCTGTGGCGCAACGTCGTCGACGAGACGACCGGTGAGGTCACCGTCGTCGATGCCGAGCCCGACGAGGACACCCTGCGTGCCCTGCACAAGGCGATCGACGGTGTCCGCCAGGACCTGGAGGGCCTGCGGTTCAACACGGCCATCGCCAAGATCACGGAGCTGAACAATCACCTGACCAAGGCGGGCGGAGCGGTGCCGCGCTCGGTGGCCGAGTCGCTGGTGCTGCTGGTCGCGCCTCTGGCCCCGCACATCGCCGAGGAGCTGTGGCGCAGGCTGGGCCACACCGACACGGTCGTCCACCGGGACTTCCCGGTCGCCGACCCGGCGTATGTCGTGGACGAGACCGTGACCTGCGTGGTCCAGGTCAAGGGCAAGGTCAAGGCGCGCCTGGAGGTTCCCCCCTCGATCACCGAGGAGGAGCTGGAGAAGGTGGCGCTGGCGGACGAGAAGGTGGTCGCGGCGCTGGACGGCGCAGGGATCCGCAAGGTGATCGTGCGCGCGCCCAAGCTGGTGAACATCGTCACGGCGTAGCGGCCGCCGCCCGCGCACCGGCTCGGCCGGAGGGCGCGGTCTTGCACGCTTTTGCGGCCGCCGGGGCCGGCCTCGGCTCCGGCTCGCCGGTGACGTCGGGGTAGTCCCCTACGGGCAGGTTCGGGGTTCTTCCGGAACCCCGGGCCTGCCCGTTGCGTTTACCGTGGAGGGGCGGCGCTACAGCCGCGCCGCCCGGCCGGAGGAGGAGCGTCGTGGAAGCCGTCCTGACCGTCATCGCGCTCCTGTTCGTGCTGTGCGTCGTGCTGGGGGCGTATGTGACGGTGAAGGCGATCGGCGCGGCCAAACGCGGCGTGGACCGCACGATCGCGCAGGCCCGCCGCACGGTTGAGGACACCACCCTGCGCGCCAAGACCCTCGCCCAGCCCGGCCCCGTGGGCGAGCTCGCCCAGCTGCGGCTGACGCTGCGCACCTCGATGCGCGCCACACAGGACGCGCTGCACACGGGCGCCACCGAGGACGAGTCGCTGAAGGAGTCACTGGGCCTCTTCAACCGCCTCAGCGTGCACGGACAGGAACTGGACGTCGAACTCAAGCGCCTGGAAGCCGAGCCGGACCGGCGCACGCTGGCCGCGCGGCTGCCCGAACTGCGCGAGCGCACCGAACGGATCACGCGCTCAGCGGACTCGCTGCGCTGGGCGGCACACGACAGGGCCCGCCGGTTCGCGGACGACGACCTGGATGCGCTGAGCGCGCAGATCGATGTGGAGGCCGGCGCGCTGCGCCACTGGACCAAGGAGCGGCCCACCTCGGCCACCCCGCCCTGGCCGGAGGCGCCGGCATCCGAGGACATGGCCGGCGGCCAGACCTGGCCGGAGACACCCGAGTCACGAGCGCCGCAGGAGCCGGTCCGGCCCGCCATCACCCCGCCGGGACAGCGGCCCGCATACCCCTGGCAGAGGAAGACCCGCCCCGAGAGCACCACATGATCCGGTCAAGGTGCGCCCGGGCGGGAGGGGCCGGGCTGCCACCGGCGCGTTCCGGCAGGTAACCTCCAGCTCATGTCCCGCCATGTCGCGATCGTCACCGATTCAACGGCCTACCTGCCGCCGCGGACGATGGAGCGCCACGGCATCACCGCGGTGCCGCTGACCGTGGTCCTGGGCGACCAGGCGCTCGAAGAGGGTACCGAGATCTCGGCCCGCTCCCTGGCCCAGGCGCTGCAGAAGCGACGGCCCGTCACCACGTCCCGGCCCAGCCCCGAACTGTTCGCCGAGACCTACCGCAAGGTCGCCGAGTCGGGCGCGACCGGCATCGTCTCGCTGCATCTGTCCTCCGAGTTCTCGGGCACGTACGACGCCGCGGTGCTTGCCGGGCGCGAGGCTCCGGTGCCGGTGCGGGTGGTCGACACCGGGATGGTCGCGATGGCCCTCGGCTTCTGCGCGTTGGCCGCGGCGGAGGCCGCGGAGGCGGGCGGCACGGTCGACGAGGCGGTCACGGCGGCGGAGAAGCGGGCCGCGGGCACCTCCGCGTACTTCTACGTCGACACCCTCGACTATCTGCGGCGGGGCGGCCGGATCGGGGCCGCGCAGGCGCTGCTGGGCTCGGCGCTCGCCGTGAAGCCGCTGCTGCAGCTGGACGGCGGCCGCATCGAGTTGCTGGAGAAGGTGCGCACGGCGTCCAAGGCGATCGCCCGCCTGGAGGAGATCGTGGCGGAGCGCGCCAACAGCGTGAAGGTCGACATCGCGGTCCACCATCTCGCCGCCCCCGAACGGGCGTCGGCCCTCGCGGACCGCCTGCGCGCACGGGTGCCGGGGGTGGCCGACCTGCATGTGAGCGAGGTCGGGGCGGTGATCGGGGCGCATACGGGGCCGGGGCTGCTCGGTGTCGTGGTGTCGCCACGATGACCGTTACTCGTGTGGGTGACGGAGTTATCCACAACTGAGTGGTAATCCCCCGGAATTGACCAAGATCATCGCGAGGTCGGTGCTTTGCCCGATCCTCGGCGCATGGCACTTCGATCACGTACACGCACAGCGATCCCCACGAGCGGTCCGGGCCGCGGTCCGGGCTCCGACGGCCGCACACGCCACCGTCTGCGGCATGCCGGAGGCCACACCAACGCCCTACGGCACCACCGGTCCCCGGCCGCGGACGCACTGCGCCTGCGCGCGGAGGCACTCTTCGCGGAAGGGACGAAGGAGCGGCGGGAGTTGGGCAACGGGCCGCCGGGTGCGGACCGGGACGTGGGAGAACCACGGGCGAGTACGGCGGCGGGCACCGGCGCCGGTCGTCTGCACGGTCCGCGCGCCGTCGAGCCGGCCCGTCCCGCCCTCTCCGAAGCGGTCGCCCCGGCTCCCGGGACCGGCGGCACCGGCAGCTCGGTGGACCGGATGCCGGCCGGTACATGGCGGGAGCGGATCGGACCGGCCGTGCGCGAACGGATGCCGCTGTGGCTGCAGTCGAGGTGCGGGCTGGAGCGGAAGAGCGTGGCGGCGCTGAGCGTGCTGCTCGTGGTGGCGGTGCTCTTCGCCGCGCAGCATTTCTGGGCGGGCCGGACGCAGCCGGTGCGGGCACCCGAGGTGGTGCGTGCGGCGGCACCGTACGGGGCGCCGGGGGCGCGGGAGGCCAAGCGGTCGGCGGAGCCGGGCGCTTCGCCCGGACCGCAGCCGGGCGGGACCGGGGCGGGGGCCGGTGCCACGGTCGTCGTGGATGTCGGCGGCAAGGTGCGCAAGCCCGGTCTGCAAAGGCTTCCGGCCGGGTCCCGGGTCGCGGACGCCCTGCGGGCGGCGGGCGGGGTGCGCCCGGGCACGAACACCGATGGCGTCAACCGCGCCCGCCTCCTGGTGGACGGAGAACAGATCGTGGTCGGGGGCCCGGCAGCCGCGATGGGCACGGACCCGGCCGGCCCGGCCACCGGCGGATCCACGGCCGGCAGGGTCCCCACCGCCCCGGTCTCCCTCAGCACGGCGACCGTGGACCAGCTCGACACATTGCCGGGGGTCGGTCCCGTCCTGGCCCAGCACATCATCGACTACCGCTCCCAGCACGGCGGATTCCGCTCGGTCGACGAACTCCGCGAGGTCAACGGCATCGGCGAGCGCCGCTTCGCCGACCTACGGAATCTCGTACGACCATGAGGGCGCCCAACGAAGGCGGCGCAGGCGCGTCCATGACCCCGGTGACCTCGGCGCGGTCGGCCGCGGACCCCGTCTTTGCCGGGACGGGCGCGCGCCCGTCCCCGGATCGGCTGCCGATGCGCGGCAGCGGCACCGTCCGCAGCCGGCTGGGGGACCCGCACCCCCGTCAGGAGGGGCCGGCGGATCTACGGTTGGTGGGGCCCGCGCTTGCGGGGTGGGGGGCGGCTGCATGGGCACTGGATGCCTCGGCCGTGAGGGTCGCAGGTGTGGTGGTCGTCTGCCTGGTGGCGGCCGGTGGGCTGTTGGCGGCGCGGCGGGCCGGGGCGCGAGGTGGGGGCGGTCGACCGCCGTGGGGCTTGTGGTCGGGGGTGTCCGTCGCTGCCGTGCTGCTCTGTGTCGCGGCCGCCGCGGCTTCCGCCGGCCTCCATGGCGCGGATCTACGGCGAGGTCCCCTTCCCTCCCTGGCGCGTCGGTACGCCGAGGCGACCGCCGAGATCGAGATCTCCTCCGATCCCCGGCTCACCCGGCCAAGGATCAAGGGTGACCATGCGACGCCGACCGCCGTGCGGTTCGACGGGAAGGTCCGGCGTCTGACCAAGGCGGACGGGGCCGTGGTGGCGACGCGGGCGCCGGTGCTGGTGATCGTCGACGTGCGCTCCAAGGCTGCGACGGGAGGTCCGAAGGCCGTCGCTGAGGAGCCCGGGCGGTCGCCCTGGCTGGGCCTCCTGCCCTCCACGCGGGTGCGGGTGACCGCGCGGCTCGCGCCCCCGCTGACCGGGGGAGATCGCGTCGCCGCGGTGGTGCGGGTACGGGGCGGGGGCCCGCCCGAAGTGGTGGGGCAGCCTTCCGGAGCGCAGCGGTGGGCGGGGCGGTTGCGGGCCGGGCTGCGAGAGGCGACCGACGGGCTCGATCCCGATGCGCGGGCGCTGCTGCCAGGACTGGTCGTCGGGGACACCTCGCGGGTCACGCCCGAGCTCGACGACGCCTTCGCACAGACGGACCTGGCGCACCTGCTTGCCGTCAGCGGGGGCAACTTCACGCTCCTGCTGGCACTGTTCATCGGGCCGGCGGGTCTGGCGCAGCGCGTCGAGCGCAAAGGGCTCGCGCCCCGGCTCGGCATCCCGCTGCGGGGAACCGCGCTGCTCGGGGGTGCGCTCACGCTCGGGTTCGTGGTCGTGTGCCGACCGGACCCGAGTGTGCTGCGGGCCGCGGCCTGCGGAGCGGTCGCGCTGCTCGCCATCGCGACCGGGCGCCGCAGATCCCTGATCCCCGCGCTGGCCACGGCGGTACTGCTGCTGGTGCTCTACGACCCCTGGCTCGCCCGGGGCTATGGCTTCCTGCTCTCCGTGCTGGCGACCGGCGCCCTGCTGACGCTCGCCCCACGCTGGAGCGCGGCACTGCAGCGGCGCCGTGTGCCGCCCCGGCTGGCCGAGGCCCTGGCCGCCGCAGCCGCCGCGCAGGCGCTGTGCGCGCCGGTCGTCGCGGTGCTCTCGGCGCGGGTGAGCCTGGTCGCGGTGCCGTGCAACCTGCTCGCGGAGCTCGCGGTGGCGCCTGCCACGGTGCTGGGGTTCGCGGCGCTGGCCTCCGCGCCCGTGGCTATGCCGGTCGCCAAGGGCCTGGCGTGGTGTGCGGGGTGGCCGGCCGGGTGGATCGCCGGTATCGCGCGCACGGGGGCGTCGCTGCCCGGCGCGGGAGTGGACTGGCCGGGCAGCTGGACGGGGGCGCTGCTGCTCGCGGCCGTGACGGCGGTGGTCGTGTGCGCGGGCCGGCGGCTGCTGGGACACCCCTGGGCGGCCGGTGCCTGTGCCGTGGTGCTGCTGCTCGTCGTGGTGCAGCCGCCGCCCCTGACCAGGGTGATCACCGGGTGGCCACCACCGGGCTGGCGGTACGCGATGTGCGACGTGGGGCAGGGGGACGCGACCGTGCTCGCGGCGGGCGACGGCACGGCGGTGGTCGTGGACGCGGGCCCTGACCCGGCGCTGGTCGACCGGTGTCTGACCGCGCTCGGCGTCTCCCGCATCCCGCTGCTCGTGCTGACCCACTTCCATGCCGATCATGTGGCGGGGCTGGCGGGAGTGCTGCGTGGGCGTGCGGTGGGGGCGATCGAGACCACCGGGTTCGAGGCGCCGCCGGAGCAGGCCGCGTTTGTGCACGCTCTGGCAGCCTCCCGGCACATTCCGGTGACGCGCGCGGTGGCCGGGGAGCGCAGCCGTACGGGAGCGCTCGACTGGCGGGTGCTGTGGCCTCCGCCGGACCCGGTCCCGTCCCCGGACGGGCCGAACGACGCGAGCGTGGCCCTGTTCGTACGGTCGGCGGGGCTGACCCTGTTGCTGCTCGGGGATCTCGAACCTCCTGCCCAGGAGGCGTTGTTGAGGTCACCGGCGGGTGCGGAACTGGGACCCGTGGACGTCTTGAAGGTCGCCCACCACGGGTCGGCGTACCAGGACTCGGAGCTGATACGGAGGGTGGCGCCGCGGCTCGCGCTGATCTCCTGCGGCAGGGACAACCCGTACGGCCATCCGGCGCCCAGTACGGTCTCGGCGCTGCGGGACGAGGGTGCGCTCGTGCTGCGTACGGACGAGGACGGTGCGATCGCCGTCGTCGGTGCGGGCACGGGGCTGAGTGTGGCGAGAGACTGAGGTCATGAATTCCGCACAGGTTGATGCCTATCTCCGCAGGATCGGGGTCGAGCATCCCGCCTGGCCCACCGTCGATGTGCTGCGCGAGTTGCATCTCCGTCATCTGCAGTCGGTCCCGTTCGAGAACCTGTCGATCCATCTCGGCGAGGAGATCGTGCTGGACGAGAAACGACTGCTCGACAAGATCGTGGGGGCGCACAGGGGTGGCTTCTGCTACGAACTCAATGGGGCGTTCGGGGCGTTGCTGAGGGCGCTCGGCTTCGACGTCAGGCTGCTCGCGGCCCGGGTGTACGGCGAGGAGGGGCGGCTCGGGGTGCCGTACGACCATCTCGCGCTGCGGGTGCGGACCGCGGACGGGGGCGACTGGCTGGCCGACGTCGGCTTCGGGGCGCACAGCCACTATCCGCTGGCGTTCGGGGACCGGGGCGAGCAGGAGGATCGGGGCGGTGTGTTCCGGGTGATCGAGGCCGGGCCGGACGCGGCGGGAGTGAGAGGCGGCGGTGGTCCGGCGGGGTTCGGGGATCTCGACGTGCTGCGGGACGGCAAGCCGCAGTACCGGCTGGAGCTGCGGCCGCGGGTGCTGAGGGACTTTGTGGTCGGGGCCTGGTGGAACAGCACGTCACCGGCATCGCACTTCGTGCAGTCGCTGGTGTGCTCGCGGGTCACGAGGGACGGAGGGCGGATCACGCTCAGCGGCACCCGCCTCACGGTCACGGCCCCGGACGGGCGGAAGGAGGTGTCGGATCTGGCGACCGACGAGGAGGTGCTGGCTCTGTACCGGGAGCGGTTCGGGATCGTGCTGGACCGGGTGCCGACGGTGCGGGAGGGCGGTCAAAAAGGCTAATTGTGGGTTACTCATGCGTAGTACCAGCACATCTGCTGGATTCCCGCGATGTGGTCCCGAGTTGCCCCGAAAGCCTCAGCGGTGGTCGAATGCGTCTTCGTCAACAGGTGGTGTCACATCGCGCAGGGGTGTCGTAAATGATCGGCCGTTGGCGAGGAAACCGTACGACCCGGACACAGCGGACCGGCCCTCTCGCGGCGATACGGACGCCGCCCAGCGCAGGCGTGCTCAGCTGCCGGGTGCTGGACCCCGTCAACGAGCCGGTGGCGCATGCGGAGTTCGCGGTCAGCGACGCCATGGGCCGCAAGGTGGTGAGTGGCGGCACGGACCCGTTCGGGTCGTTCGTGACGACCGTTCCGGCAGGGGAGTACCGGCTGTCGGTGTCGGCCGAGGGATACACGCCCTACATCGCGAGCGCCGTCGTCTCCGAGAACTCCCTGGCCTCGCTCGGCGATGTGACGCTCCAGGTCGCCCGGCCGCCGGAGTTGCCGAGGGCAGGTGACTGGGAGGTCGAGCCGATGCACTCCTCGATCGCGTTCACCGCGCGGCACATCGGACTGGCCCGGATCCACGGCCGGTTCAACACCTTTGCGGGGGCGGTGCGGATCGCCGATCCGATGGAGCGGTCCGCGATGCACGTGGTGATCGACGCGGCTTCCATCGACACCAACGTGGCGATGCGCGACGAGCATCTGCGGTCTGCGGACTTCCTGGACGTGGCGCGCTTTCCGACACTGGAGTTCTACAGCGACCGGTTTGTCCACAAGGGCGGTACACGGTGGGCGGTGATCGGGGCGCTGACGCTGCACGGGGTGACGCGGACGGTCACGCTCGACTCCGAGTACCTGGGGCTGGGCAACGGTATGGAGGGCGAGGTGCGGGCGGCCTGCCGGGCCACCACGGAGCTGCACCGCGACGACTTCACGGTGAGCTGGCAGACGATGCTCGCCCGGGGGATTGCGGTCGTCGGACCGAGCATCAGGGTCGATCTGGACGTGCAGATCGTGCCCAAGGGGTGAGGCGGGCATCTGTCGGGGCGACCACCGGGCGGTGACCTGGGCTTTCCGGGGCGGACCCCGGCGCCGGCCGTCGCGCGTAGCGGAAAATGGCCCCGTGAGCGATGTGAGACATGTGCTGGTGCTGCCCGACCGCGAGGCGGCGGAAGAGGCGGCGGAGGCGCTGGGGGAGCGGTTCGGGCTGGACGAGGAACCGCGGATCGTCCGGGACGCGTTGGCCGGTGAGGACGACGCCGAGGACGCGCAGTGGCTGGTGGTCCTGCGCGATGAGGAGGAGCTCCTCGACCCGGAGCAGCTGGATGCGTTCGCGGGGGAGTGGGACGGCTGGCGGGAGGAGCCGTAGTCGTCCGGGAGGTGACCTCGGGCCGGCCTGGACCGGTCGGCGGCGGGACCGCGTTGTCAGTGGCGCATGCGATGCTTTCCGTGATGGCCAAGAAGACCGCGAACGACGACCCACTCGCCCCCGTCACCCTTGCCGTGGGCCAGGAGGACCTCCTGCTCGACCGTGCCGTGCAGGAGGTGGTGGCCGCCGCCCGGGCCGCCGACGCCGACACGGACGTAAGAGATCTGACCTCGGACCAGTTGCAGCCCGGCACGCTCGCCGAGCTGACGAGTCCCTCGCTCTTCGCGGAGCGCAAGGTCGTGGTCGTACGCAACGCGCACGATCTGTCGGCCGACACGATCAAGGACCTGAAGGGGTACTTCGCCTCGCCCGCCGAGGAGATCACCCTCGTGCTGCTGCACGCGGGCGGCGCCAAGGGCAAGGGGCTGCTCGACGCCGCCCGCAAGGCGGGGGCGCGGGAAGTGGCGTGCCCCAAGATGACGAAGCCGGCGGACCGGCTGGCGTTCGTGCGCGGGGAGTTCCGGACGCTGGGGCGGTCGGCGACGCCCGAGGCGTGCCAGGCGCTGGTCGACGCGATCGGGAGCGATCTGCGGGAGCTGGCGTCCGCGGTGTCGCAGCTCGTCGCGGACGTCGAGGGGACGATCGACGAGGCGGTGGTCGGGCGGTACTACACCGGGCGGGCCGAGGCATCGAGCTTCACCGTCGCGGACCGGGCGGTCGAGGGGCGGGCGGCGGAGGCGCTGGAGGCCCTGCGATGGTCGCTGGCCACGGGCGTGGCACCGGTGATGATCACAAGTGCGCTCGCTCAGGGGGTGCGCGCGATCGGAAAGCTGTCGTCGGCTCGGGGCGGGCGTCCCGCGGACCTCGCCCGGGAGCTGGGGATGCCGCCGTGGAAGATCGACCGGGTGCGGCAGCAGATGCGGGGGTGGACGCCTGAGGGGGTGGCTGTCGCCCTGCGGGCGGTCGCGGAGGCCGACGCGGGTGTGAAGGGTGGCGGGGATGATCCCGAGTACGCCCTGGAGAAGGCCGTGGTGACGATTGCGCGGGCGGCGCGGTCGCGGGGGCGGGCGTAAGCGGGGGGTGCGCCTTGCGGGGCGGGTGCGCCGCGCCGTGGCCGGCGTCGAGAGTGTTCGCCCCCGCCGCCCCTGCCCTTCCCGTCCCCAGGGGCTCCGCCCCCTTCGACCCCGCCAGGGGTGCTGCCCCTGGACCCCGGCGGGGACTGCGTCCCCTGCACCCCTGCCTGGGGGCTCCGCCCCTTCGACCCCGGCGGGGGCTGCGTCCCCTGCACCCCTGCCTGGGGGCTCCGCCCCCG